>JBFINV010000125.1:0-6922 GCA_041611015.1 Acidimicrobiales bacterium
CCAGGGTCATCCTCAGTCGCCCAGTTCGCGCAACCGATCGAACACGGCATCGGACGTCGGGTCGTCCATCTCGGAGGTGATGCGACCGTCGGCGAGGAAGACCACCCGGTCGCTGTAGGACGCGGCGATCGGATCGTGGGTCACCATGACGATCGTCTGGTCCAGGTCGGAGACGGCCCGGCGCATGAACTGGAGGATCTCGGCCCCATTGCGGGAGTCGAGGTTGCCGGTGGGTTCGTCGGCGAAGATGATCTCGGGCCGGCTGGCCAGGGCGCGGGCCACGGCGACCCGCTGCTGCTGGCCCCCCGACAGCTCGGAGGGTCGGTGTCGCAGCCGGTCGCCGAGCCCCAGGGTGGCCACCACCTGATCCATCCAGTCCTGGTCCGGAGCGCGGCCCGCCAGGGCCATCGGCAACGTGAT
Source organism: Acidimicrobiales bacterium (assembly GCA_041611015.1). Lineage (GTDB taxonomy): Bacteria > Actinomycetota > Acidimicrobiia > Acidimicrobiales > UBA8592 > JBFINV01. Next base: position 421 of record JBFINV010000125.1, read on the forward strand.
GTTCTCCTGGGCTGACAGGGTCGGGATCAGGTTGAAGGCCTGGAAGACGAAACCCACCTTCTCTCGACGCAGGAGGGTGAGCTCGCGCTCGGACAGCTGGGTGAGATCGACGTCGCCGATCAAGACCTTGCCCTCGGTCAGCTCGTCGAGGCCCGCCATGCAGTGCATCAGCGTGGACTTGCCGGATCCAGACGGTCCCATGATGGCCGAGAACCGCGCCTGTCCGAACGCGACGTCGACGCCGTCGAGGGCCCGCACCTCGGTGGCACCGGAGCCGTACACCTTCACAGCACCCTCGGCGCGTGCCGCCAGCTGCTGGATCGGGGGAGCGGGGGACGTGGTCGACATACGAGCTCTCTCCTGGGGCGAACCCCACCACGCTAGTGCTCGGGTTCGGATGCGCTCCGCCCGAGCGGGCATCATCGGGCTCCGATCGCCTGGAGCACGTCGAGACGGCCGGCACGGCGGGCCGGGGCCCACGCCGCGATCAAACCAGCGATGGTGGCGAGCGCGACCAGGACCAGGATGCGGGCCACGGGCACATCCAAGGTGGCCGTGACCGAGGCGGGCAGCGCCGCCACTGCAGCCCAGCCGAAGAGCAGACCGAGGGCCACGCCGAGCCCGGCACCGAACAGCGCCACCAGCGCCGCCTCGGCGCGCACCATGCGGCGCAGCTGGCGCCGGCTCATACCGACAGCTCGAAGCAGACCCAGTTCCCGGGTGCGCTCCACGACCGACAGGGCGAGGGTGTTCGCGATCCCGATGAGGGCGATGACGATGGCCAGGGCCACCATCAGGTTGACCGCAGTGAGAGCCTGGTCGACGGCCCCCTCGATCCGGTCGACGAACTCGTCGAAGGCCTCGATGGCGGCCAGCGGGTACATGGTCTCCCAGGCCGCGAACGTCGCCGCCAGCTCGGCCTCGCTGGCGTCACCGGTGGACAGGGCCAACCACTCCACGGTGTCGTCGGCTCCTCCGGCGACCCAGGTCGTGCGATCGAACAGATAGTCCTGCTCGACGACGACGTCCTCGGTGTAGATGCCGGCCACGACCACCTCGATCGACGTACCGTTGGCGAAGTCGGCGCGGACGGTGTCACCCACTGTCAGATCCCGGGACAGGGCCTCCTCGTCGGAGATCAGCACCGGAGGCGCCGACGGCGACACCGCAACACCGTCTGTGATCCCGAGGTCGAACAGCTCGTCGACGGCCCGGTGGTCCGCGGCAGCCACCTCCTGGTCGTGCCCGTCCACCCGGACCCAGTCGTAGCTCCACGCCACCGACTCGGTCGTGACCGGGGACGCCGCCACCATCTCGGCGATGCCGTGTGGGAACCCGGATCCGGCGTCCTCGGTGATGATGTGATCGGCCCGTACCGAGCTGGCGAGGGTCGATCGCAGCTGGGCCTTGACCGACTCCCCGACGACCAGCGCGGTCGTCACCAACGCGAGGCCGATCATCAGCGCGGATGCGGTGCTCGATGTGCGTCGGGGGTTGCGCCCTGCGTTCTGCTGGGCCAGCCGGCCCGACACCCCGAGGCTGCGAAGGGGCCAGCCCAGGGCCCGGGTCAGAGGTCGTGTCGCGAGAGGAGCGACCGAGGTGACGCCGACGAAGATCCCGATGGCGCCCACGGCCAGCAAGCCGATCCGGGCGGACACCCCGGGGCTGGCGAACAGTCCTGCGGACCCCGCAGCCAGACCCAGGGCCGCGAGCCCGGCACCGACGAGCAGTCGGGTGCGGCCCCGGGGCTCGGTGGCCGCTGCGCCGTCGCGCAGGGCGGCGATCGGCGCCACCTGGGCGGCACGACGAGCCGGGCCCAGCGCCGAGAGGACCGTGACCAGCACCCCGACCGCACACGCGATCACGATCGTGCGGACCGACAGGACGACCGGGCTGTCCGGCAGCTCCGCCCCGATGGCGCCGAAGAGTGCCCGCAGCGCGTACGCCAGCCCCACGCCCGCAGCGATCCCGACCGCGGAAGCGATCGTCCCGATCGCCGCGGCCTCGCCTCGCACCGTGCGTCGGAGCTGGACCGGGTCGGCGCCGATGGTGCGCAACAGGGCCAGCTCGCGGGTCCGCTGCCCGAGCACGATCGAGAAGGTGTTGGAGATGATGAAGATCGACACGAACAGGGAGATGCCGGCGAAACCGAGCAGGATGTTGCCGATCACGTCGATGCCCTCGTCGAACTCGGCGCGCTGTTCGGACTCGAGGGTGGCGTGGTCCACGACCTCGGCGGTCGGGACGGCATCGGCGAGGGCTCGGATCACCGACGAGACGTCGGCGCCGGGCTCGAGCGCCACGCCGATGGCGTGGTAGCCCGGCATGCCCACGAACTCCTGCAGTGCTTCGAGCGGGAACTGCATGAGCACGGCCCCGAGGGTGTCGTTGTCGTCGCCGAAGGTGGTGGTGGCGCTCAACGTGAGGGACACCAGACCGGTCGGGGTGACGACGTCGTAGCGGGTGCCGGGCTCGAAGCCGTGGCGGGCGGCGCTGACCACGTCCATGGCGAACTCGTCCGCCTCGTCGGGGGCGCTGCCCTCGACCACCGCGAACGAGGACAGCTGCTCGTCGTCGACCCAACCGAAGGCCAGCTGGGGAGGCCCGAAGGTGGAGATCTCCTCGCCGTCGGGGGGCAGCGGGCGCACGGTGTTCTCGCCCGCCTCGACGATCGGCGCTGCGGCTCGGACCCCGTCGACCTGCTGGACCGCGGCCAGCGTCGCCGCAGAGAGGCCGTCTCCCTCCCCGGCCGCCGGACGGATCTCGAGGTCGGTGCCGTCGACGATCTCGGCGGACAGGTCGGCGAAGGTGGCCCGCAGACCGTCGGTGAGCACGAACGAGGACACGACGAAGGAGACCGCCAGGACCACCGCCAACGTGGTCATGGCGAACCGCACCCGGTCCGCCGCCAGGTTGCGCAACATGAGCCGGACCATGGTCGCCTCCTCTCAGGTCGCGGCGCCCAGCAGGCGCATGTGGTCGTAGATCGTGGCCACCGTCGGAGCATCGAGGTCGTCGACGATGCGTCCGTCGGCGAGAAACACCACCCGGCCGGCGTGCGCGGCGGCGATGGGGTCGTGGGTGACCACCACTACGGTGTGGCCCAGCTCCGTGACGGCACGCTGGAGGAACTCGAGGATCTCGGCTCCGGTCCGGGAGTCGAGGTTGCCGGTGGGCTCGTCGGCAAAGATGATCTCGGGTCGGCTGATGAGGGCCCGGGCCACCGCCACCCGCTGCTGTTGGCCGCCCGACAGCTCACCGGGCCGGTGGTGGACCCGGTCGGCGAGGCCGACGGTGGCAACCACCTGGTTCAGCCATTCCTGGTCGGCTGACGAGCCTGCGAGATCCAGGGGCAGGGTGATGTTCTCGAGCGCCGACAAGGTCGGGACCAGGTTGAAGGACTGGAACACGAAGCCCACCCGGTGCCGGCGCAGCACGGTCAGTTGCCGCTCGCTCAACCGGCCCAGATCGGTCTCGCCGATGCGCACCGTGCCCGAGGTCAGCCGGTCCAAACCGGCCATGCAGTGCATCAGCGTCGACTTGCCCGAACCGGACGGACCCATGATCGCCGTCATCTGGCCCGCCTCGAACGCGACGTCCACCGCTCGAAGGGCGTGGACCGCGGCCTCACCCCTTCCGTAGACCTTGGTGGCGCCGATCGCCTGGGCGGCCGTAGTGCTCGCCGCCGCAGTGTGTTGATCGAGGAGGAGGGACATGGGGATCCGCCTTTCGAGTGACCCGACCGAGCGGCCCCGGGGGAGGGGGGAGGAGGGGGTGCCGGGGCCGCTCGCCGGGTACAGGGGGTTCGGTTGACGAGGTCGACGCTACGAAACCGGGCCGTGCGGCTACATCCGGCGTGGTCCTGATCGAACCCCCATCGCCAGGCCGGCCCGCTCAGGGTGAACCCGGAGACCGGTGTCGGGGCTCAGCCGACCCAGCCGCCCCGTCAGTCGCTCGGCGGGACCTCGACGGCGCGTTCTCGGGTGGCGACCACCCGGGCTCGGTCGACTGGGTACTGCCAGAGCCGCTCCAGCCACGCCGACCGGTAGGTCGAGTACACCCGCTGGTGGCGCTCCACAGCATCGTTGTCGTGCCGTTCGCGCGCGAGCGTCATCGCCTCGGCCGCGGTGCGAAGCGCTGCGAGCTCGGCGCGCATGTCGGGCGCCGGGTGGGCGTCCATGGCCCGCTCGAACTCCTCGATCAGCTCGTCGCCGCCGTCGTCACGCAGGATCACCACCCCGTGGCCGTCGAATCGATCGAGGAACGACAGCACCGTGGCCTCATGGGCCCGGTGCCAGTCCGCCAGGGCCAGCCCGGGGCGGGGCGCCGTCGTTGCGGGCTCGGGTGTGGCCGGCAACTTGATGTCGCGCCGGCTCGGCTTCGGACGGGTCAGCAGGTGCACGGTTACAACCAGCACCAGGCAGCCCAGCCCGATGAGGACCGGGTAGAGCACGTCGGTCGACAGGGGCTACGACCTCCAGGTGGCGCAGCCGGTGGTCGAAACCCCCCACGACCACCGGCTGCGTAGAACGCCACCCGTGAACTCCACGGTGGCCGTTTGCCCCCCGGTCAAGTCGACCACTCCTGAAGTTGATGTGTCGGATGACACACTACACACCCGGGCCTCCAACGCCAAGACCGAGCGCCAAATCGCCGGACCCGGACGGGCCCGGCCCGGCTCAGCTGACGATCCTGACCTGGGCCGGGGCGGCTTCGACGGTCTCGTTGCCACCGCAGTTCCAGCACGAGTCCCGCAGGGTCCCACGCCAGGTGACGTCGCAGCGGGGGCAGGCCACCGTGAGCCTGGCTGGGCGCAGCAGTCGGACCTTGCCGACTCGACGGGGGCGATTCATGGAAATCGATCCTATGTGTGGCCCGGCTCGCGGTGGGTGGATGGTGGCCGTTAGCCTGGCAGCGCCATTCGCCCCCGACCGAAGGATTGACATGGTCGACTGTCCTGCCGCCGACGGCTCGAGCCCCCGCCGCACCTCGTTCGAGGGGTCGCCGCCCATGTGCATCGATCCCACCAAGACCTACACCGCGACGATGGACACCTCCCTGGGCGAGATGGTGATCCACCTCGACGCTGCGGGCGCGCCCAGGACGGTGAACAACTTCGTGTTCCTGTCGCGGTACCACTACTACGACGGTTTGTCGTTCCACCGGATCATCGACGGGTTCATGTGCCAGGGCGGTTGCCCCGAGGGCAGCGGGCGCGGCGGTCCCGGCTACCGCTTCGAGGACGAGCTGCCCCAGCGCGGCCGCTACGAGATCGGCTCGGTGGCCATGGCCAACGCCGGTCCGGACACCAACGGCAGCCAGTTCTTCATCGTCACCGGGGCGTCGGGGGTGGGCCTCCCGCCGGCGTACTCGCTGTTCGGCAAGGTGGTGAAGGGCCTCGACGTCGCCGACCGGATGCAGCGGGTGCCCACCGGCACCGGCGACCGGCCGGTCGACGACGTGGTCATCAACAGCGTCACCATCGACGAGAGCTGAGTAGGGCTCACCGCCGAGCGGTCGCCGCGCCTCAGCTGTCGGCGCTCCCCTCGGTGTCGGCCTCACCGCCATCAGCGTCACCGTCGGAGCTCTGGGCCGCCTCCCACGCGGCGACCTCCTCGTCGGTTGGGATCAAGATCTCCTGGCCGATCTGGATGAGGTCGGGGTTGTCGAGGTTGTTGACCTCGATCAGCGCGCCGAGGGGGACGCCGAAGGTCTGGGCGATGCCCCCCAGCAGATCACCCTGCTGGACGGTGTAGGTCAGCCGCTCCGGCTCGATCTCGGTGACCACTGCGGTCGGGGTCGGCTCGGCGCCCGTGGTCCCGTCGTCAGTGGTTGCGCCATCGTCGGTCTCGTCGTCGACATCGACGGGCGTCAGCTCGTCTTCGATGTTCGGGCGCTCGGATCGAGTGGTGTCGTCGTCACCGCCACACGCCACCGCAGCCAGCATCAGCACGAGTGCGAGCAGGATTCCGGTCGCTGTGTGCAAGATGACCCCCCCCGGGTTGACCGGCTGGCAACGCCCGGCCGCTCGGAATGCTAACCCAGCCGGGCTCCGTGGCGGAAAAGCGCTGATCCGTGCCACGTTCTCGGGCCGCCCCGGTCAGGTGGTGGTGCCCTAGCCCGCATGCGCCGTCTCCGGTCCGGTGCCCCGCGCCCCGGCGCTCCGCATGGCCGCGCGCAGGTCCGCAGACGGGTGGCTGCCGGGCGCGAAGCCGTCGGTGTCCTCGAGGTAGGCGAACAACGTGGTCATGGTGGTGGCCAACCCATCGGGCGTCGGAAGGCCCCGCTGCTTGCACCAGCCCGACAGGTCGATCCACCACAACCGCCAGACGTCGTCTTCGGTCCAGCGGCAGACCGGCGCCGACTCCAGGGCCTTGGCCGCCAGGATCACGCTGAGGGCGTCGTAATCCATCCGGCGGCCATTGGCCAGCGCCCACCTGGTCACGGCCAGGCGCAGCGTGGAGGCACTGGCGCCCAGCCGGGCCAGCTTGCGGGCCCTGGG
>JBFINV010000126.1:0-6914 GCA_041611015.1 Acidimicrobiales bacterium
CCACTGGGCCCCGACTTCGGCCCGCGCCCCTAGAGGCGGTCAGGAACCACCGCCTGCCGCGGGACCACTGGGCCCCGACTTCGGCCCGCGCCCCTAGAGGCGGTCAGGAACCACCGCCTGCCGCGGCGACCAGCGCCAGCGCGTACTGAGCCCAGAAGTGGGCCGCGTCCTGGTCCCGGCGGTCGGCGAAGGCCCCGAGCTGGTGCGCCATCTGGCGGAGGTCGTCCTCGGCCTGGCCCAGCCCCCGATCGATCTGGGACAGCTCGGCCCGGCGCTCGTCGGCGGTGGTGGACTCCCACACCTCGGTGGTGAAGCGCTGCCGGGTCTGGTCGAGATGAGCGCCGAGCTCACCACCGGCCCCGAGCAGCCGGGCGGCGACGGCGCGGCCCGCTCCTGCGTCCTCTTCGGCCAGCCGAGCCTCGGCGAAGTAGAACTCGGGCGTCGACATACTCAGCCTCCGATGCTATTTCGATGTATATCGAATGATATCAGCGTCTCTCGGACCCGGCGGGGCCCAGCAGCAGGATCACGATCCCGTGGCCCTCGGCCTCCTCGATGCTGGCCGCCTCCACCTGCACGAACGTCCGGGGCATCTGCGAGCTCATGACCTTGTACAGGTACCGCTGCGAACGCGCCGCGGGGCGGGGTTCGGGGCCGGCGCCGCTCACGCCCCGGTGATGGCGACCAGCGCCCAGTGGCCCTCGAAGCCCACGGCTCAGCCCGCCCGGGCCATGTCGGTGGCCACCCCGGCCCAACGCTCCAGGGCGGCCGGATCCCGGCGCACCTGCTCCATCGCGGTGTAGCTGAGAACCCGCACGTCGGGCGCCAGGTCCCGGTAGCGATCGGCCAGCGCCCGGCCCAGCTGGTCCCACCGGGCCTCGACGATGTAGTGCCCGAGCACGTCGTCGGAGACGAGCGAGGTCATGCGAGCCAGGTCGCCGGCCCGCTGGGCCGCGTGCAGCTCCTCGCTGAGGCCCTCGAACCCGTGCAGCTCGAACACCGGGCTGTAGGTCCGGGTCGAGCCGTAGAAGGCGATCATGGTGCGAGCATGCTCGCGGGTGGCCTCTATCTCTGCGTCGGTGTCGCCGACCGCGGTCATGATCGGGCACACCAGCGTCAGGTCACCGAGATCCCGCCCGGCCCGCGCCGCGCCCTCTTCGATGTTCGGGATCTGCACCTTCCTCAGGTACTCGGGGGAATGGAACGGATGCAGGTGCACCCCGTCGCACAGCTCGCCCGCCAGCCGGCTCATGTACGGCAACACGGCCGAGATGTAGACGGGCGGGTCCTCCACGTCGATGGGGCCGGGCGACCACTGGGGGCTGAGCAAGGAGAACCGGTAGTGGTCGCCCTCGAAACGCAGTCTCTCCTCGCCGCGGAAGGCCGCGAAGATGGCCTTGAGCGCCAGGACGTACTCGCGCATCCGGGGCCCCGGGGGTGCATACGCTGCGGAGTAGCGGCGCTCGATGTGGGCCTTGACCTGGGTGCCCAGCCCCACCACGAAGCGCCCGCCGGTGGCCTCCTGGAGCTCCCAGGCCACCTGGGCGGTCACCATGGGGCTGCGGGGGAACGCCACCGCGATCCCGGTACCGATGGTGATGCGCTCGGTGGCCAGGGCCGCGGCGCCACAGGACAGGTAGGCGGTGCGCGCCATCTCGGTGAACCACAGCCCGCCGAAGCCGGCGCGCTCGACTGCGGCTGCCGTCTCGCCGATCCGTCGCAACGGGCCCGGGCTGGCCATGATGTCCAGCTGCATCAGAACGCCGGTTCCCCCGGTACCCGGTCGCGTCGCGGCATCAGTTGACGGCTTTCTCCCGGCCCTCCCAGTAGGGCGCTCGCAGCTTGAACTTCTGCAGCTTGCCGGTGGCCGTGCGGGCCAGCTCGGTCCGGAACTCCACCGACGTGGGGCACTTGTAGTGCGCCAGCCGCTCCCGGCAGTGGTCGATCAGCTCCTGCTCGGTGACCTCCTCGCCGGTCACGACCAGGGCCTTGACGGTCTCCCCCCACTTCTCGTCGGGCACCCCGATGACCGCGACCTCGGTGACCGCGGGGTGAGAGAAGAGGGTGTCCTCGACCTCGATGGACGAGACGTTCTCGCCGCCGGAGATGATCACGTCCTTCTTGCGGTCGGCGATGGTCACGTGGTTGTGCTCGTCGACGTAGCCGCCGTCGCCGGTGTGGAACCAGCCGTCCCGGATGGCCTCGGCGGTGGCCTCGGGCTGCTCCCAGTAGCTCTTCAGCACCACGCTCGACCGGGCGCAGATCTCGCCGTCGTCGGTGACCCGGATGCCCACGCCGAGTGCGGGGGCACCGGCGCGAGACAGCAGCTTGGCCCGCTCCCCGGTATCGAGGCCGTCCCACTCCTCCCGGGACCGGCACATCGTGAGCAGCGGCGCGGTCTCGGTGAGCCCGTAGATCTGGATGAACTCCCAGCCCAGCTCGGTCTCCACCCGCTCGATGGTCTTGGTGGGCGGCGGGGCTCCGGCCACCACGATGCGGGTCCGGCCCGCTCCAGGGATCGGACCCTCCCAGTCGGCGGCGGCGTCGAGGATCGCGGCGACCACGGCAGGGGCGCCGCACATGAGGGTGATCCCGTGCTGATCGACCCGCCGCAGGATGTCGGGACCGTCCACCTTGCGCAGCACCACCTGGGGCACGCCCATGGCGGTGAGGGCGAAGGGCATGCCCCAGCCGTTGCAGTGGAACATCGGCAGGGTGTGGAGATACCGGTCCCGGTCGCTCACCAGCGCCTGCCAGCCGAACGTGGCCGCGTTCACCCACAGCATCCGGTGGGTCATCTCGACGCCTTTGGGGCGGGCGGTGGTGCCGCTGGTGTAGTTGATGGTGGCGGTGTCGTTCTCGTCGATGTCGACCTCGGCGGGGTCGCCGCCGGCGTAGAGGACGTCGTCGGACTCGGCCCCCAGCACGAAGGTGTGTTCCACGTCGAGGCCAGACAGGTCGTCGGCCAGCTCCGGGTCCACCAGCAGCACCCTGGACCCCGAGTGCTCGAGGATGTAGGCGATCTCCTCGCGGTTGAGCCGGAAGTTGATCGGGACCCCGATACGACCCCACGCCGCGGTGCCGAACAGGAAGGTGAGCATCCGCGCCGAGTTCTGCGACACCAGCGCCACCCGGCCCCCGTGGGGGACGCCCAGGTCCTCGAAGCCCTTGGCCATGGCCCGGGCCCGACCGGCGAACTCCCCGTAGGTGAGGTCGGGCAGGGGCTTGGCCGGCTGGTTGGGCTCGTCGATGATCCCGACACGGTCGTGGTAGACGAGATCCGCCCGCTGGAGATGGTCGCGGATGGTCAACGGGACGAGCATGGGCTCCGGTCCTCCTTGGCGTTGGTCCGGCCAGGTTAGTGCTGCCGCCGAACCCTGATCACTGGCCCCGAGCTCGGAGTTGGGCTCACGCTCCGCCCAGGACGTCGTGGAGGGTGTCGGCGAGCTCGACGATGTCCTCGTAGCTGTTGTACAGCGGGGTGGGCGCCACCCGGATCACGTCCGGGTCCCGGGCGTCGACGACCACGCCCCGGCGGGCCAGCTCCGCCTCGAGCTCGGTTGGGGGCACGTCGACCCGCACCGACAGCTGGCAGCCCCGTCGCTGCGGATCGGTCGGGGCGATGACCCTGGCCCGGGGCACGGGCGCCAGGGCCTGCTCACAGAACGCGGTGAGACGCATCGACCGCTCCCGCAGAGCCTCCATGCCCACCTCGGTGAACATCGGCAACGACGCGGTCAACGGGGCCATGGAGAGGATGGGCGGGTTGCTGAGCTTCCAGCCGTCGGCCCCGAGGCGGGGGACGAAGGTGCGCTCGGCATGCATGTCGAAGCGGAGGTCGGGATCGTTCCCCCACCATCCCGCCAGTCGCGGTGTCTCCGGGTCGTGGCCGTGCCGCTGGTGAACGAAGATCCCTGCGATCGAGCCGGGCCCGCCGTTGAGGTACTTGTAGGTGCACCAGGCGGCGAAGTCCACGTCCCAGTCGTGCAGGTGCAGGGGCACGTTGCCCGCGGCGTGGGCCAGGTCGTAGCCCACGACCACCCCCTGGCTCCGCAGGAGGCTGGCGACCGCCGGGAGGTCGAGGAGCTGGCCGGTGTAGTAGTTGACGCCGCCGAGCATCGCGAGGGCCACGGTGTCACCGTGGTCGGCGAGAGCCCGCTCGACGTCGGTGAGCGAGATGGCGTCGGGGTCCTCGGTGGCGATCTCCACCATGTCGACCTCGGGGTCGCCACCGTGGAAGGCCACTTGGCTGGCCACGGCGTAGCGGTCCGACGGGAACGCATGGGGTTCCACGAGGATCTTCCGCCGGGCTCCCTCGGGCCGGTAGAAGGTGGCCATGAGCAAGTGCAGGTCCTCGGTGAGCGACCCCATGAGAGCCACCTCGTCGGCCTCGGCACCGACGATCTCGGCCATGTGGGCGGCCGGGGCCTCGTCGTAGCGGTACCAGGACTCGTCGCCCACGTGGTGCCCGGCCACCGCCAGCTCGGACCAGGCGGCCAGGACCCGCTCCACCGCGGCCCGGGCAGCCGTGGGCTGGGCGCCGAGGCTGTTGCCGGCGAAGTACGCCTGGGGTCGCCCGTCGGACCGGCGGGGGAGATCGAACTGCTCGCGCAGCGCGCTCAGCGGGTCGGCGGCGTCGAGCTCCCTGGCCCGGTCCCGGTCGATGCGCTGCTCGTCGAGCGACGTCACCCCGACGAAGCTAGCTGGCGAGGAGGGCCCGCACCTCGGCCAGGGCCTCGATGGTCTCGATGGCCTGGGGCTGGGCGATCGTCATGCAGCGGCAGACCACCGCCTCGAAGCCCAGGTCAGCGAAGGGGCGGATCTGGTCGGCAACCTCCTTGGGGGTGCCCACCAGCACCGCCTCGGGGCCGAGGCCGCGGTAGCCGGCGGCCAGGATCTCCTCCCCCAGCCGGGCGGCCAGCCCCGGCTCGGCGAGCACGATCACGTCCTTGCGGAGCAGCGCCTGGGGCGTGCGACCGGCGTCCTCACATGCGGCGCGGTACACCTCCATCTGCTCGGCCGCAGACGTCGGGGTGAGCGCCGGGTTGCCGTACCAGGCATCGCCCAGCCGGGCCGCCCGCTCGATGGCCCGGCGACTGGGTCCCCCCCCCCCCCCCCACCCCCCCACCTCCTGGCGAGGGCGGAGCCCGAGCGTGACCGGTCCGCCCACCAGCTCGCTGTCGACCGGCGCCCCGGCGAGCAGGGCCTTGATGACCCCGATGGACTCCTCCAGGACCGCGCCCCGGGTGTCGTGGCGGGCGTTCATCGCCCGGAACTGGTCCTCGCCGTAGCCGATGCCGGTCTGGACGATGAACGGCGCCGGCGTGAGCGCGGCCAGGGTGCCCACGTGCTCGGCGACCAGGACCGGGTGCCACAGGGGCAGCAGGAACAGACAGCCCACCGGGCGGGGCCCCCATTCGGCCAGGAGCCGGCCCAGCATGGGCGTGTTCTGGTAGTAGGCCACGGGCATCGCGTGGTGGTCGCCGACCGACAGCGAGTCCAGCTCGACCCGGTCCGCGGCCCGGGCCCGCTCGATCATCCAGCCGGCAGCGACCGAGGGGTCCTCGCTCTGCAGCGACGACGACAGCGAGACGCCGATCCGCACAGCCGGACGCTACTCCACCGCCCGATCGACGGGTCGGCCGAGGAAGTCGTCGATGATGCTGGTGCGTACCCGCTCGCCGGGTCCTGCGGCGGCCAGCCGGTCGAGCTCGGCTTGCTTGTCGTCGTAGTAGCGCTGCCGATGGTCGCCACCGGAGGCCCCGTTGTAGGTGAGGTAGAGGGCCCGGCGGGAGTGCTCGGCGCGGTTGGTTCCGCTGCGGTGGGGCGTGTAGGAGTCGAAGCACAGCAGATCACCGGGCCCGACCTCGACGGGACGCCAGTCCAGCTCCGCCACCACGGCCTCGGCCAGCCGGCCCCGCTCGTCGGTCTCGAGCCGTCCCCGGTCGTGGCCCGGCGCCAGCTCCAAGCAGCCGCTCGCCATCGTCGCCGGGTCCAGCGGGACCATGACCGAGACGTGGTGGTCCACGAACCGGTACGCCACCGCGTCCTGGTGGGGCGCGAAGCCGGCACCGCCTGGGTGCTTGTAGTTGACCTTCTCCTTGAACAGCACCGCTGGCTCACCCAGGAGGGCTCCGACCACCTCTGGGATCACCCCGAAGCGGAGGAGCTCGCCGAGCCCTCGATGGAGGTCGGCGAAGCGCTCGCTGCGGGCGATCGCCGGGCCCCGGTCGGTCAGCTCGTGGTGGTGCAGCCCCGGCCGTCCGGCCTCTCCCCAGTCCGCCACCTCCTGCACCCAGGCCCGGATCTCGGACAACCGCTGGTCGCCGAAAACGGCCGGCAGGTGGAGCCACCCGTGCGCTCGCCAGGCGGCCACCTGCTCCTGGGTGAGCGTCGTCGCCACGGAGCCGAACCTAGCCTGCGGCCGCCGCGTGGATGGCCTCGATGGCCGCCAGCGCAGCTGCGTCCACGTCGCGCTGGCTTCCTCGAGCGTAGGCCCGGTCGTAGTCGGCTCCCAGAGCCCGGCGGGCATGGTCGGCGGCCATCGCGAGCCGCTCGGCCTCCTCGCCGAAGCTGGGGGCGCCGCCGCTGTCGGTGACGGCGCCGAGCAGCTCCACCGCGGCGGTGTGGGCGCCGACGCGGTCGAAGAGCACCACGAGGTTGCGCAGGGTGGTGAGCTGGTGGGTCTGGACGCCGCGGCGGTGCCAATGCTCCACGATGTCGGCGAAGGCGGGCAGGGCCCGCTCGGGCTCTCCCACCCGCGCCAGCAACGACACCGACGACACCCGGGCCACGCCGGCGACGAAGCGCTCGCCCACCCCGTCGGCCAGCTCGATGGCCCGGCCCAGGTGGTCCAGGGCGTTGGCGGGATCCCGGTCCAGCAGGACCTCGCCCCTGCTGTACTCCACCCAGGC
>JBFINV010000127.1:0-6907 GCA_041611015.1 Acidimicrobiales bacterium
CCGCGCCATCGCCAGTTTTCGAGCGCAGACGAGATGAGGAACGAGCCCGCAGAACATTGTCCCGACGGGCAGGAGCGGGAAGGATGGAAGCCGTGAGCGAGTGGAGCCCCGGGTCCTGGCAGCACTTCCCGGCCCGCCAGCAGCCCGATTGGCCCGAGGAGGCGGAGCTGGAGCGGGTTCTCAAGGACCTCGCCGCGCAGCCGCCGCTGGTGTTCGCGGGCGAGGCTGCGACCCTCCAGCAGCAGCTGGGCGAGGTCAGCGCGGGGCGGGCGCTGCTGTTGCAGGCCGGCGACTGCGCCGAGTCCTTCGAGGCCAACTCCGCAGACTCGATCCGCGACAAGCTGAAGGTCATCCTGCAGATGGCGGTGGCGTTGACCTACTCCACCGGCATGCCCGTGGTGAAGGTGGGTCGCATCGCCGGGCAGTTCGCCAAGCCTCGTTCCAACGAGACCGAGACCAGGGACGGCGTGGACCTCCCGGTGTTCCGCGGCCACATCGTCAACGAGCCCGACTTCAGCGAGACCGGAAGGGCGGCCGACCCCAACCGACTGCTGCAGGCGTACCACCAGAGCGCTTCGACGCTGAACCTGCTGCGGGCCTTCACCCACGGTGGGTTCGCCAACCTCAACCGGGTCCACTCCTGGAACCTCGAGTTCGTGGCCAACAGCCCCGCCGGCGAGCGGTACCGCCGCCTCGCCGACGGCATCACCGACGCCCTGGCCTTCATGCGGGCCTGCGGGGTGCACCCCGACGAGCATGCGCCGCTCAACGAGGTCGACTTCTACACCAGCCACGAGGCCCTGCTGCTCGGCTACGAGCAGGCGCTCACCCGGCGCGACTCCATCAGCGGCGAGTGGTACGACTGCTCGGCCCACATGCTCTGGATCGGCGAGCGCACCCGCCAGCTCGACGGGGCCCACGTGGAGTTCCTGCGGGGGGTGAAGAACCCCGTGGGGTGCAAGCTCGGACCCACGGCCACGCCGGAGGAGGCGCTGGCGCTGTGCGACCGCCTGAACCCCGAGCGCATCCCTGGGCGGCTGACCCTCATCACCCGCCTGGGCGCCGATCAGGTCGCCAGCCACCTCCCCCCGCTGCTCGAGGCCGTCCGGGACGCCGAGCACCCGGTGGTGTGGGCGTGCGACCCCATGCACGGCAACACGTTCACCTCACCCGGTGGGCGCAAGACCCGACACTTCGATGACGTGCTGGCAGAGCTCAACGGCTTCTTCGCCGCCCACCGGGCCGCGGGTACCTGGGCCGGGGGCATCCACGTCGAGCTGACCGGCGACGACGTCACCGAGTGCCTCGGTGGCGGCCACGAGCTCTCCGAGGAGGATCTGGGCCTCCGCTACGAGACCATGTGCGACCCGCGCCTCAACGCCCAGCAGAGCCTGGACCTGGCGTTCAGGGTCGCCGAGCACCTCCGAGACCGCCAGACCAACCACCCGGCCGGCTGAGCACGACCTCGGCGTCACCCGGCTGAAGGGTCGGACGGCACCGTCGCGCGCGCCGGGTCTCGAGGAGTCGCGCGACACCGCCGGCCACCGATCCCCGACGTCTTCGCGCCCGTCGTGAAGGCCCCGCCGCTGGGGGTGGGCGGGCTGACGAAAAACATCCGGGACCGCGACCAAAACCGCTGGAAAGCGGTGCATTCTGACCGGACGCATCAGCTAGATTGCGCCAACAGCGGGCACCCGGCGGGCATGGGTCGGGACCCGATGGGCGACTCAAGGGCGGAGCAATCGGACCTCGATGATCTACAGGCTGTACTGGATCAGCTCGCAGATCATCCGTGCCCCGATTGGGCGCCGCGCCCAGAGCTGGTCCCGAGGGCCCGCCACACCCTGGGCAGGGCATGGTTCGATCCTCCGGGCGGCCCGGCACAGCGAGAGGCTGGCCCACCGATCGGCTGCTGGCCGCGCGAGGCTCGCTCACCGCGCCGCACGGGCCGGGCTGGCGCTGGGTGATGTCGCGCTCCGACTCGACCGCCGGCTGCGCTGCGTCGGATGGCAAGCTCGGCGGCGCGTTGCTCGGAGCGTGGCGGCCTGGGGCCTGGGGGTCACGGTCATCGCCGCAGCATCGGGCAGGGTCGCACGACGTTCCGCGACCGCTGCTGCGGTCGCGTCCCGAGAGGGGATCGCCCGGACCGAGGTCCGGGTCGCCAACACCTGGGCCACTTCGGTGGCCGCCTTCGACTGGCGACAGCCTTTGCGTCATCTCGCCGGAACCGGCGCCGCGGTCTGGCGGGTCAGCCCCACGCGGCTGGCTCTCGAGCACGTCCGGTCGGTGGTTCGGTGGCGGCTCGGGTCACTCCGCTCCTGGCGCCCGTCCACCGCCAGCAGCGGTGGCGTCCGTACGGCAGTGGGCGACCGGCTGGCCGCCACCACCGGGCCCTCGATGCTGCGCCGCCTGCTGGCGCGTTCGATCGTGGTCGGCGGTGTCGCGGTGCTCATACTCACCCTCCTCCTGCACCACGGAGCGTCGCTCCTCCTCGGGGGTGCGACCGAGGTGGCCGCTGCGGACGAGGAGCCCCTGATCACCGAGCTGGAGGGGGCACCCACGATCGCCCTCGGCGGAGACCTGACGACCGGCATCTCGCTGCCGCCAGGGCACGCGGCTCTGACGTTCGACGACGGCCCCCACCCCCGATGGACTCCCCTCATCCTCGACGAGCTCGACCGGCTCGGCGTGGCGGCCACGTTCTTCGTGGTCGGTCAGCAGGTCAAGGCTCATCCCGAGCTCGCACGCGAGATCGTCCGGCGCGGCCACGAGATCGGGAACCACACCCACACCCATCCGGCGATGGGCAACCTCTCCCCCCGCGAGGCTCGGCTCCAGCTGGACCTGGCTCGGTTGGCCCTCGTGAACGCCACTGGCCTCGAGTCGGACCTCTACCGGCCGCCCTACTCGTCGACGGTGACCCACCTGGGGCCCGCGGAGCTCGCGAGCGCCGAGCGGGTGGTGTCGTACGGGTACACGCTGGTCACAGCCGATCGGTCACCCAGCGACTTCGACACCGCCCTCGAGGTGGACGAGCTGGTGGCCGGAGCCCTGCCCCCAGTCGGGACCGGCGCGATCATCACCCTCCACGACGGCGGCGGCGAGGACCGCTCGAACACCGTCGAGATGATCGAGCCGCTGGTACGGACGCTCAGGGAGAACGGCTACTCGCTGGTCACGGTGGGAGAGACCGTCGCTGTGGCCACCGGGATCCCCCCCATCCGGGCTGCCGACACAGAGACCCGACAGCGGGCCGTGGCGCTGGGCTGGTCGCTCGCGGTGGCCTCACTGGCAGAGCGGGTGGCCGTCTACGGTGCCGTGACGTTCGCGGTCCTCTACGTGGGCCGGTTCGGGTTCCTTCTGGTGCTGGCCGCGAAGGATCGCCGCCAGCCGCCCCGCCATCGGGCGACCGACGGGGCAGAGCCCTTCCAGCCGCCGGTCACGATCATCGTCCCCGTCTACAACGAAGCGGTCGGCATCGAGGCGGCCATCCGCTCCATCGACGCCACCGACTGGCCGGACCTCGAGATCCTGGTCGTCGACGACGGCAGTACCGATGACAGCGCCGCCATCGCCGAAGCCATCGGCTCGGAGCGGGTCCGTGTCCTCCGGAAGCGCAACCGGGGCAAGGCCTCGGCCCTGAACTTCGGGATCGCTCAGGCCAGCCACGACATCTTGGTGCTGGTCGATGGGGACACGATCCTGGAACCGACGACCGTTGCCGCGCTGGTCCAGCCCTTCGCGGACCCCGAGGTGGGGGCAGTCGCGGGCAACCCGAAGATCGGCAACGTCACCAACCTGGTCACGCGGCTGCAGGTGAGCGAGTACCTGATCTCGTCGAGCCTCGAGCGCCGGCTGCTGGCGCCCGCCGGGATGATCACGACCATCCCCGGCGCAGTCGGGGCCTGGCGGCGGGCGGCAATCCGGGAGGCGGGCTACGTGTCCGAGGTGACCCTGGCCGAGGACACCGACCTCACCGTGACCCTGGCCCGGGGCGGGTGGCGGGTGGGTTATGCGTCGAGCGCTCGGGCCTGGACCGAGGCGCCCACGACCGTCTCGGCGCTCTACCGTCAGCGGAGCCGGTGGACCTTCGGCACCCTGCAGGTCCTGTGGCGTCACCGCAAGGCCCTCACCGACCGCGGCGCAGGGTCCCGCCTCGGACGGGCGGCACTCCCCTACATGTTCGTGACCGGCTACCTGCTGGCCGCCCTGGCGCCGTTGATGGATCTGGTCATCGTGGCCCACCTGCTGGCGGGGCGCTGGCAGCTGGCGGTGATCGCCTGGTCCGCCGTCGCGGCCATCGGCGCTGCCGCCGGCCTGGTGGCCGCCCGCCTCGACGGGGAGTCGGTGGTCCCGGCGCTGTTGGTGCCGGTCCAGCAGTTCCTCTTCCGCCCCATGCTGCACGCGGTGTCCATCGTGTCGATCCGGCGCGCGCTCCTCGGCGAGATCCAGCAGTGGGGCACGCAGAAGCGGGTCGGTGGCCTGACCGTCGGAGGTGTGCGCACATGAGTCCCCACACCGACATCGGCGGGAGCAGGATCGACACGTCCCTCGCGCCCGACCTGGTCGTCGTCGAGCCCGAGCCTGCGGTGGCGAGCCTGCCGGATGCCGCGCCGCCGGTGTTCTCGGTGGCCACCAGACGACGCCGTCTGGTGTACGGCATCGCCGGTCTCGTCGTTGCCGCGATGGGCTACGGCGCGTTCTCCGTGGTGACCCTGTTCGCGGGGTCGATGGCGCCCGAACCGGGGCGCGTGCTCGAACGGCCCGCAGCCGGGGTGACGGCGCTGGCTCCGGCGACGTCGGTCGGCAGCGAGGCGTGCGAGACGATCGACGTCATGGCCTACATCGACGAGGATCGCAACGGCATGCAGAGCGCCTACGACACCCCTGCTGCGGGCGTGGGTCTGGCCCTGTTGTTGGCCGACGGCACCACCAGCGTCGCCGGCGTCACCGACGGCGCGGGCCGGATGTCGGTCTCGCC
Organism: Acidimicrobiales bacterium; assembly: GCA_041611015.1. GTDB lineage: Bacteria > Actinomycetota > Acidimicrobiia > Acidimicrobiales > UBA8592 > JBFINV01. The sequence goes on from JBFINV010000127.1 coordinate 4,982, forward strand.
AGCTGTCCGGGGGGTGATGGCGCTGGCAGTCGACGACATGCGTTCTGCCTGGCTGTGGCCGGGCCCCCAGCTGGGGGACGCTCTCGGCACCCCCCTGATCGCGGCCCCCGCCTGCTCGGTCGAGGTCGGGCTGGTGAGGATCGAGGGTGGGGAGCCCCCACGGGTGGCCTTCGAGGGGCTGCTGGCCGACTCCCGCAGCCCCGTCACCTCGACCGCGGCGGTGACGAGCGCGGGACTCCAGGTGCACGGCCGGGTGTGGCGTGACGTCGACGCGAATGGCGTCTTCACCGCAGCCGACCGGGGTGTGCCCCTGGCGCAGGTGAGCCTGGTCGACCGTGAGGGCCGCGAGCTGGCCCGAGTGCGCACCAGGGCATCGGGCCTCTACAGCTTCGCAGGGCTCGAGTCCCACGAGTGGTACGAGGTGCGGGTGGAGACCGGGGCCGAGGTGGTGCTCCGCCGGGCGATGGGCCGGAGCATCGCCGACGATCAGACCTCCATCCGCTTTCGCACCGGTTCCGCAGGGCTGCCGGTCTGGGGCCTGGACTTCGTGGTGGCCCAGGGCAGCTCGTAGATCGACGAGCGGTCGGTCCGGTCGCGGGCCACGGAGTCGCGCTCGGTCAGGGCACCTCGAAGACGCCCCCGAACGCGGTGGCGGTGAACGGCTCGTCGAGCATCACCAGGTCCCGCTGGAGCAGGTCCCGCAAGGTGTCGACCCGGCCCACCGACTGGGCCCAGACCTCCCGGGTTGCAGGATCGAACGCGTGCGACAGGTGCTCGGCCCGCACCGTCAAGAAGACGTCCAGCCAGGCACGCTCGTCGATCTCGTCGGCCGGGGTGCCGCCGGCGCGTTCGGTGGCCTCGGCGATGAGGGCCGGCAGCCCGTCGGGGTCCTCGCCGATCCCGTGCTGGATGCCGGTGTCGTACAGCACCGCTCGCGTCAGCGGGAGCCGGGCCCCGACAGCATCGGCCAGGTCCTGCGACGGGAAGAAGTACAGCTCCCGAGCCACCTCGTCCTGGACCTCGCGCATGACCGGGTCGCCGGACGCCTCGGCCCAGATCTCGACGAAACCGTCCAACCCGGTGAGCTCGCCGCTCCAGCGCCCCGCCAGGTCCTCGAGCGCCGGGAGGTAACCCGCCAGCGGGGACCCGGGGCGCTGCTCCACGTACCGGCGAACCACCAGCACCAGGTCACCCGTTCCCGAGGTGAACCCGGCGCGCCCGGCGGTGATGCCCCGGCCGTCACCGAGGGCGTTGGCATAGCCGTACTGGAGCTCGGTGGTGCTGTTCTCGAAGATGCTGATGAGGGCCTCGGCCCGGGGCAGCCAAGGGGGCACCAACGGCGGTGCGGGCGTCTGGGCGGACTCGGGTGGCGTCGGTGTGGGCACCGCCGTGGCGGTGGGCTCTGGCGGAGGCGTCGGCGCCAGCGTCGGCGTCGGCGCCACGGGGGTGGCAGTGACCGAGGCCGGGTCGCCGAACCCGACGGACACCTCGGAGCTGGCGCACCCCGCCGTCACCAGCACCACGACCGCCACCCCAGCCCACCGTCGCATCGCCGCTGTCTGTTCAGACCAGGTTCTCGACGAAAGCTTCCAGCTGGCGGAGGTTGCGGACCTCGAAGACCCCGTCGCAGTGGACCCCGTAGTCACTGATGATCGAGTCGCCGGTGTCCCAGTAGCTCCGGGGCTCGGGGTTGAGCCAGAACACCTTGCGGGCCTTGTTCTGCAGGTCCTTGATCACCCAGGACTGGGCTGCGTGGTAGTTGTTGCGGGCGTCGCCCAGGATCAGCACCGTGGTCTTGGGACCGACGTCTTTCCCGTAGCGCTCGTTGAAGACCTCGAAGGCGTGACCGTAGTCCGAGTGCCCGTCCACCCACACCACGTCGGCCTCGGTGTTGACCCGGTGGATGGCCTCGACGATGTCGTCGAC
>JBFINV010000128.1:0-6826 GCA_041611015.1 Acidimicrobiales bacterium
GCCGGGCATCTCGATGCTGAGGCCGGCCCGGACCGAGGCTGCAGTCGACCGGGTGGCGTACCAATCGGAGACCACGAAGCCGTCGAAGCCCCACTCCTCGCGGAGCACGGTCCCCAGCAACCACTCGTTCTCTGAGGCGAAGGTGCCGTTCACCCGGTTGTAGGAGCTCATCACCCCCCAGGTCCCACCGTCGGTCACTGCGTGTTCGAAGGGCACCAGGTACACCTCGCGCAGGGTCCGCTCGTCGAGGCGGGAATCGATGGTGTTGCGCTCGAACTCGGAGTCGTTGGCCACGAAGTGCTTGACGGTGGTGGCCACCCGCCGGCTCTGGACCCCCCGCACGAACGCCGCGGCGAGCCGGCCGCTCAGGTACGGGTCCTCCGAGTAGCACTCGAAGTTGCGCCCGCCCAGCGGGTGCCGGTGCAGGTTGACGGTCGGCGCCAGCAGCACGTGGGCCCCCTTGGCCCGGCACTCGTCGCCCAGCAGCCCCCCGAGCCGCTCCACGAGCTCGGGATCCCAGGTGGCACCGAGGACCGACCCCGCCGGGATGCACGCGGTCGGGGTCCCGGTCCCCATCAGCCCCCCGCCCCGGGCGCCGTTGGGCCCGTCGGTCATGACCAGCCCCGGGATCCCCAGCCGCTCGACGGGGTGGCTCCGCCACATGCTCTCCCCCATCACCAGCCGCGCCTTCTCTTCGGTGGTGAGCGCCGCGAGGAGCTCGTCGACCCGCGCGCTCACAGGTTGCTCACCCGCCGGAACCCGAGGACCCTGCCGACGGCCACGGCCGCGGTCTCGCGCACCAGCTGGCGGAACGACGAGTCGAGGTCGGTGGGCGAGAACCAGGCCTGCAGCCCCACCTCGTTCGCGATCTCCCTGGCCCGGAGCGCGTGGTACGGGTCCGACACCAGCAACACCCGTTGTCCCAGGCCCTCGGACCTCAGCACGTTGGCGGTGGCGCTGAGCTCCTCGAAGGTGTTCGTCCCGTCGACCACGATGCGCAGGTCGGCCTCGGGCACACCCTGATCGCGCAGGTAGGTGAAACCGGTGAAGCCCTCGGTGAACCGGTCACCTTCCTGCTTGGATCCGGTGGTCACGATGACCGGGGCGTAGTCGGCACGGTACAGGTCCAGAGCCGTCGACAGCCGGGCTTCCAGCACCGGCGAGGGTCGGCCGTCGTATTGGGCCGCGCCCAGCACCACGATGGCGTCGACCGGTCGGGCCTGGTCCTGGCGGCTGGCGTGGAGCACCTGGAAGAAGGTGATCAGCACGTAGAGGAAGAGCAGCGCCCCGGCCCCGATGACCGACAGCGCGGCGATGCGACGCCACGATCTGGGTCGCGCCAGCGGCGCCTCGACGGGCTCGACCTCGCTGGTCTGGGTCATCGGCCACAGCCTGACACGCCGAGCGGCGTCAGCCGAGCGCGTCCCGGCCGGCCCGGATGCGGTCCAGCACCAGCTGGCGGTCGAGCATCGCCATCGGCTCGAACAGCGGCGGACCCACCCGCCGGCCCGTCACCGCGATGCGCACCGGAACCTGCGACTTGGCCCCGATGTCGTCGCCGATCCGGCGAACCACGGTGGCGAGGGTGTCGGGGTCCCAGTCGCAGTCTGCGAGCGCAGCCTCGGCGGCCTCGAGGATCTCGGGGACGGCCTCGGCCGCCATCGCCTTGTCGATCCTGGTCCGCTCCTGCTCGTCGGTCTCGACGGGAGCCTCCTCGGTGAACAGCCAATCGACGAGGGGCACGATGTCGGAGAGGCGGTGCAGGCGCTCCCGCACGTGGGGCAGCACTGCGGCGAGGACATCGGGATCGAACCTCTCCGCAGGCCAGGGGGCATCCGGGCCCACCCAGGGCTCGAGACGCCGGAGCAGCTCGGCGTCGGGGAGAGCCCTGATGTACTCGCCGTTGATGTGGAGCAGTTTCTTGGGGTCGAAGAAGGCCGGGGCCCGGTTGACCGCGGCGAGGTCGAAGAGCTCCACGATCTCGTTCATGGGCCGCACCTCCACCTCGTCGGGCGGCCCCCACCCCAGCAGCGCCAGGTAGTTCGCCATCGCTTCGGCCAGGATGCCCTCGGCCTCGAAGTCGGCCAGGGCCACCGAATCCCGCCGCTTGGAGAGCTTCTTGCGGTCGGCGCCGACCAGCAGCGGCAGGTGGGCGTAGACCGGCGCCGGGCCGTAGTCGAGCGCCTCCCACAGCAGCAACACCTTGGGGGTGGTGTTCAGCAGGTCCTCACCGCGGATCACGTGGGAGATGGCCATCTCGGCGTCGTCGACCGCATTGGCCACCAGGAAGACCGGCGAGCCGTCGCCCCGCCGGATGACGAAGTCCTCCAGCTCGGCGTTGTCGAACCGGACCTCGCCCCGGATGACGTCGTCCACAACGGTGGCGCCGGTGTCGGGGCTGGCGAAGCGCACCACCACCCCGGCACCGTCGGCCACCTCCCGGGTCCGGCAGTGCCCGTCGTAGCCACCCTTGGACCCCGACGCCCTGTTCCGGGCATCGATGTCGTCCCGGGTGCAGTCGCAGCGGTAGGCGGCGCCCCCGTCGAGCAGGGCGGCGACCGCCGCACCGTAGAGGTGGCCACGCTCGGACTGCAGGTACGGCCCTTCATCCCAGTCGATGCCCAGCCAGCGGAGAGGCTCGGTGATCGCGTCGTAGTACTCGGGGGTCGCCAGCTCGGTGTTGGTGTCCTCGATCCGCAGCACGAAGGTGCCGGCGTGGTGGCGGGCGTAGAGCCAGTTGAACAACGCCGAGCGGGCGCTGCCCACGTGCAGGAACCCGGTGGGGGCCGGCGCGAACCGGACCCGGGGCGCAGTGGTCATCGCTCAGTCGTCGTCGCGGGGCGCGGCCGCAGCGACCTGGGCCCGGTACCGGTCGAGGTCGATCAGGCTGCGCCACGACGCCTTGTGCGTGGAGGCAACCGACTGTGCCGGCGCCCGGAGGCCATCGTCGGGGACCAGCGCCGGGATGCGCTGGGCCTCGAGATAGTGGTGGGGGTTGGCCACCGCGGCGAACAGCTCGCGCCGCAGCGCCACCAGCTCGGGCTCGGGCGCCTCGTCGAGAAACCCCCAGATCCGGAAGCCGACCTCTATGTCGGCGAGCACCGGGGCCCGCCCGAACAGCGAGGCTCGCTTCAGCCCCACCAGCACCGCGCCGGCCGCGGCGTCGTCCCAGTCCTCACCGGGTTGCAGATGGATCCGGTCGCGGAAGTGTTCGACCAGCACCAACGCGTAGCCCTGATCGGGCCCCTGGCGTCCGTAGCCGGGGCCTTCGGGCTGGCCGTAGGGGACGTCTCCCGGACGGTCGGGCAGCCAGCAGACCTCGCGCCAGGGAGGCGACTCGTAGGACCTGGGGCCGCCGGGCCGGGTGGGGACGTAGTCGGGCGCAGCCACTGCGCCAGCCTACTGCGGAGCCCCGGCTCCCGACGGCGCCTCAGGACACCGACAGCGAGCGCAGCCGGGCTGCGACCTCGGCGTCGCCAGCCCACTCCGCGATGTCGGCCGCCGCGGTGACCGCCTCGGCGGGCCGTTCGCCCGGGGGGACCCGCGCCAGGTGGTGGACCATCTCGGGCAGTCGACCAGCGGTGTGGAGCGCGAAGGCCAGCCACCGGGAGTGGAATCGGTCCGGCTCCCGCTGAAAGATCTCCAACAGCTCGGGCAGCCCACGGGCGCCGAAGGTCTCCGACACGACGACCAGCGCGTACAACCCAGGCGACACCCGCCCAGGGAGCTGCTCGAGCAGCTGGCGGGCTGCGGTGCCGTGGCCCGAGACCGCAGCGGTCTCGACCGCAGCGAGCTTGAACGCCCCCTGGCGGTGAGACGGCAGGCGCCCAGCCAGCTGGCGGGCCTCGGCGACCGCGTCCGGGTCCTGCTCGCTGAGGGCCACCAGGACGGCGCGGATCTCGTCGTCGAGCTGGCGGGCTCGCTCGGCCTGCGCCGGCGCTCGCAGGGCAACGAGGTTGGTCATGACCGCCCACCCGAAGACCAGGGCTCCGAACACGAAGCCCAGCGCCAGCAGCGCGATCGCGGCGGCCACCCCGGTGATCACCGATACCAGCGCGGCCCGCCGCCAACGCTGCTCGCGGGTCCCGGGCAGCAGCTCGGCGAGGACGTGCCCGCCGTCGAGGGGCAGCACCGGGAGGAGGTTGACCAGCCCCCAGCCCAGGTTGATCCAGAGCACGACCACCACGAAGAAGCGCAGGTTGCCGCTGCCGAAGCCGCCCGCCAGCGTGGCGATCCCGGCGACCGCGCCGCCGAGCGCCATGCCCGCGACCGGGCCCGCCAGGGCCACGCTGATGAGGTGCCAGCGGGTGGCGTCGACCTTGGGTTGCCAGTGGGTCAGCCCCCCGAAGCTGTACAGGTCGATGGTGGGTGACGACCCCAGGCGGCGGGCGGCGAAGGCATGGCCCAGCTCGTGCCAGAGGATCGAGAGTGCGGCGACCGCGGTCCAGATCAGGACGGTGCTCGCCGTGGCCCCCGGGAACAAGCCCAACAGCACCACCACCACGAAGAACGACAGCTGCACCCGCACCGGGAAGCCGAACAGCGAGAAGCGGACCCCGCCATCACCGATCCGGAGCCCAGGGAACGGGGCCGACACGCGCGTCTAGCCCACCGATCGGTCGGCCAGGAGCAGGCCGTAGACCAGCGAGTCCATGAGCGCCTGCCAGCTGGCCTCGATGATGTTCTCGGACACCCCGATCGTGGTCCAGGTCTGGTCACCGTTGGTGGAGTCCAGCAGCACCCGGGTGACCGCGCCGGTGCCCTTGACGGTGTCCAGCACCCGCACCTTGTAGTCGGTGAGCGAGATCTCGTCGAGCTCGGGGAACCGCTCGGCCAGCACGGACCGCAGGGCGGTGTCCAGCGCGTTGACCGGGCCGTTGCCCTCGCCGATGCCGACCAGGCGCTCCTCGCCCACCCAGATCTTCACCACGGCCTCGGTGTCGATGTCGACCGAGATCTCGTTCCAGGCTCGGCTGCCCCCGCCCCGGTGGACCATGTCGACGTGGAAGGACTCGATCGCGAAGTACTCCTGCTCCCAGCCGGCGGCGCCGCGCATGAGCAGCTCCAGCGACGCGTCGGCGACCTCGAAGTGGTAGCCCGCGTGCTCCAGGCGCTTGAGGGTGTCGACGATCTCCCCGAGGGCCTTGCCGTCGAGCTCCAGCCCGAGCTGCTGGGCCTTGAGCTCCAGGGTGCTGCGCCCGGCCATCTCCGACACCACGAAGCGGGTGCCGTTCCCGACGGTCTCGGGGTCGATGTGCTCGTAGGCGTCGGGGCGGCGGGCGATGGCGCTGGTGTGGAGCCCGGCCTTGTGAGCGAACGCGGAGCCCCCCGTGTAGGGCTGCTGGGGGTCCGGGGTGAAGTTGACCAGCTCGGCCACGTGATGGGAGACCGACGTGAGGTGGCGGATGCGATCCGCGGGGATGGTCTCGATGCCCATCTTGAGGCTGAGGTTGGCGATGATCGGAACCAGGTCACAGTTGCCGGTGCGCTCGCCGTACCCGTTGATGGTCCCCTGTACCTGCATCGCCCCCGCCCGGACCCCGGCGATGGCGTTCGCAACCCCGCAGCCGGTGTCGTTGTGCAGGTGCACCCCCACCCCGCAGTCGACGTGGGCCACCACGGCGGCGACCGCAGCCTCGACCTCGTGGGGGAGCGACCCGCCGTTGGTGTCGCACAGGATCAGCCGGTCGGCGCCGGCGATGGCGGCGGCCTCGAGGACCCGCAGCGAGAACTCGGGGTTGTCCTTGTAGCCGTCGAAGAAGTGCTCGGCGTCGAAGAACACCCGCCGGTCCCGGCCGGCCAGGTACTCGATGGAGTCGACGACCATGGCCACCCCCTCGTCCAGGCTGGTCTGGAGGGCCTCGGTGACGTGGTAGTCCCAGCACTTGCCCACGATGCAGACCACCTCGGTGCCCGCCGCGAGCAGGTTCTCCAGGGTCTTGTCCTCGTCGACGCGCCCCCGGGCCCGGCGGGTGGAGCCGAAGGCCACGAACGTGGACCGCTCCAGGTGGAGCTCGTCACGGGCTCGGGCGAAGAACTCGTCGTCCTTCGGGTTTGCGCCCGGCCAGCCACCCTCGATGTAGTGGACCCCGAGCCGGTCGAGCTGCTCGGCGACGCGCAGCTTGTCCTCGACGGTGAGCGAGATCCCCTCGAGCTGGCTCCCGTCACGCAAGGTGGTGTCGTAGATCTCGACCGCCCTCATGCCGCGCCCCCATCACCAGCGGCGTCGCCGCGCTTCATGCCAGCTCGACCCAGTGGCGGTAGGCGTCGACCTTGCCGCGGACTGCGTCGCCGTAGACCTCGGCGATGGCCATGGTGGCCTCTCCCGGGCAGGGAACGGCGCGGTCGTCCACGCTGTTGACGGCGCTGACTTCGGCGGCGGTCCCGACCACGAAGATCTCATCGGCGATGTAGAGGTCGGAACGAGCGATTCCGTCGACGTGGACCTCGTAGCCCAGGTCACGGGCGATGGTCATGACCGAGTGCTGGGTGATGCCCTCGAGGGCCCCGGCCACGAGCGGCGGGGTGATGAGGCGGCCGTGACGGCTGACGAAGAGGTTCTCACCGGTGCACTCCGACACCAGGCCCTGCGGGTTCAACATGATGGCCTCGTCGTAGCCGGCGCGCAGCGCCTCCATCTTGGCGAGGGTGGAGTTGGCGTAGTTGCCGGTGGTCTTGGACGCAGGAGGCATGATGTTGTGGTCGTGGCGGGTCCACGACGAGATCTTCATCCGAACCCCGGCGGTCAGGGCCTCGTCGCCCAGGTAGGCACCCCAGGGCCAGCAGGCGATGGCCACGTCGACGGTGCAGTTGCCGGTGGCCAGGC
>JBFINV010000129.1:0-6810 GCA_041611015.1 Acidimicrobiales bacterium
CGCTCAAGTTCCAGCACCGGGTGCTGTTCTGGGGCATCTTCGGCGCCCTCACCCTGCGGGCGATCTTCATCTTCTTGGGTTCGGCGCTCATCCGGGAGTTCACATGGGTGCTGGTGATCTTCGGGGTGTTCCTGATCTACACCGGCGCCAAGGTGATCCGCCACCGCGACGACGAGGGCGACAGCGCCAAGACCACCGGGCTGGGCCTACTGCGGCGGATCATGCCGGTCACCGAGAGCTACGACGGGCACCGCTTCATCACCCGGATCGACGGCCGCCGGGTGGCCACCCCGCTGCTGGCGGCGCTGGTGGTGGTGGAGGTGACCGACGTCATCTTCGCCGTGGACTCGGTGCCCGCCATCCTCGCGGTCTCCAACGAGCCCTACATCGTCCTGGCGTCCAACGCCTTCGCCATCTTGGGCCTGCGGGCCATGTACTTCCTGCTGGCCAACGCCCGCCAGCGCTTCCACTACCTGTCCCACGCCCTGGGGGCGATCCTGATCTTCGTGGGCATCAAGATGACGATCACCGAGTGGTACCACGTCGACACCTACGCGTCGCTGGCGCTGATCGTGACCATCCTGGTGCTGGCCATCGTCTTCAGCGAGCGCAAGGCCCGCAAGCTCGGCCTCACCGGCAAGCAGTTCGCCGCCACCCACGACCATCTCTGAGCCCACCCACCCGCAACCGGTGCACCAGCTGCGCGAGATCCTCGTCGGCGACCACCCGGAAGCGTGGGCAGCCGCCGGCTTCTCGGTCCGCGATGCGACGGTGCGGCTGGGCGAGGTCCGGCTCCGTCTGTGCGGACCGGACGGGGGTCGGGGGATGGCATCGATCGCAGTCGACGGGATCGCCGACGACCTCGACGGCGTTGCCACCCACGCCGGCTCGGCCGGCGTCGATCCGAGCGCTGGGCTCGCTCACCCCAACCGGGTCGACGCCATCGACCACCTGGTCGTCACCACACCCGACTCCGACCGCACCACGACCGCGCTCGAGTCGGCGGGCCTGGAGGTCCGCCGGGTGCGCCGCTTCGAGGCCGGCGGCAAGGCCCGGCGGCAGACGTTCTTCTGGCTCGGGCGGGTGATCCTGGAGCTCATGGGGCCCGAGGAGGCCACCGGGGACGGCCCCGCCCGGCCGTGGGGGTTGGCGCTCACGTCCGCAGACCTGGACGCCACGGTGTCGTGGCTCGGCCCGCAGTGCTCGTCCGCACGCCCAGCGGTGCAGGAGAGCCGGCGCATCGCCACCATCCGCACCGACGAGCTCGACATCAGCGTCCCCCTGGCGGTGATGTCCCCCCACCCCCGCTGAGCCAACCCCAAATCGGTGCCCAGGAGCGCAGAAAACTGCCCGATCCGCCACAAATATCGGGGGCGGCGGCCCCAGCCTCAGGCCGACCAGGCCCCCGCTAACCCAAATCTGTGTCCAGAAGCGCAGAAAACTGCCCGATCCGCCACAAATTTCGGGGTGGGCGGGGTGGTCGGAGGGCTAGGGCTCGCAGGCGGGGTCCTCGACCTCCAGGCGACCGTCGAGGCTGCCCAGCACCTCGGGAGCGTGCGCGCCGAGGAACGACTGCTGGTGGACGAGGACCGACCACTCGCCGGCCGGGCCCTCCCACCTGGCCTGGGCCCCCGACGGGAGGCAGGTGGGCGGGGCTCGGTGGCGGGAGCTCGAGGCCTCGCGCTCGTTGCGCAGGGCATGGAGCCCGCCGCCGTGGTCGACGACGATCAGGTCGGTGTCGCCGTCGTCGTCGACGTCGCCGAGCGCCAGGCCCCGAGACCGCCCGGTCCACTCCAGGTCCAGGAGCGGCCAGGCGTCGGTGAAGGTGCCCTCCCCCGTGGCCAGCAGGATCGCAGGCGGGTCGTCCTCGAGGATGAAGGTGTTCACCACCTTGTTCGGCACCGAGATCTCGGCGAAGCCCCCGTTCACCACCACCAGGTCGAGCCGACCATCCTGGTTCAGGTCCACAGCACCCGAACCCCAGGAGCTGGAGATCTCGTTGTCGTCGGCGTCGGCGCTGCGGATGCGGGCTGCGCCGATTCCGGTGGTCCTCTCGAACCCGGCTGCTCCCCGGACCAGGTACTCGTTGTCACCCAGATCCGAGAGATAGGCGTCGAGCTGGCCGTCGCCGCTGAGGTCGGCCAGGGTCAGGCCCATGGCGTCGATCTCGAGCGCGGCGCCCAACTCGGCCGCGACGTCCACCCAGGGGCCGTCAGGTCGACCCTGGCGGCTGTAGACGGAGTCGCCACCGGTGGCCCAGCCCACGTCCCGGCCCACCCAGATGTCGGCCAGACCGTCGCCGTCGACGTCGCCGATCTCGGCCACCATGGACTTCCGCCGACTGTCGGGCAACTCCACCGGCGTTCCCAGGGTCCGGCTCTCGACGGGGAACAGCAGATCGGCGGTGGCGTCGTCACCGCCGTAGCCCAGCACCAGCAGCTGGATCCGACCGGCGCCGTCGAGGTCCAGTGGGATCACCCCGGTCACCAGCCCATCGACTGGCAGGTCGGTGGTCTCGGTCCAACCATCGACGGTCCCGGTGCCCCAGTGGACGGCGGCGCCGTCGGACCGGCCCACAAGCAGATCGACCGCACCGTCGCCGTCGACGTCGCCCGCGCGCACCGCGATCGCATCGCCCGACCCGCCCACCTCGTGGCGGGCGAAGGCTGCGCCGCGCCATTCGTGGACCGCCAGTCCACCGCCGGCCACGGCCAGGTCCAGGTCGCCGTCACCATCGAGGTCGTGCAGCGTGGCCCCACCCCGCAGCGGGTCGGCGCCCTGGGTGCGCCACCCGTCGAGGCCCCACTCGGCAGTCGCGTCGGTGAGCCGGGGGATCTCGAGCCCCGGTGGCGGGGGCACCGCCTCTTCCTCGAGATCGCCAGGTTCGCCCCGGGGATCGTCTGGATCGACGAAGAAGGCGACCAGGATGCCGACCATGGCCCCCACGATGATGAGCAGGGTGAGCCATGCGAACGCCCGCACTCCGTGGCCGAAGCCCGGGTGAACGACATCGGAGATCTCCTCCACGGACCGACTCAGCCGGGACCGGCCGTCATGTCGGAGTGTTGATCATGTGCGTGGCCGCGGCTTCGAAGTACTGGCGCAGCGCCGCATCGACCGCCGGATCGGCGCCCATCTCGTCGATGGCCGCGCCCATGTGGGCCACCCAGGCATCGCGCTCGGCCCGGCCGATGGCGAAGGGGGCATGGCGCATGCGCAGACGCGGGTGTCCCCGCTGGTCGGAGTAGGTCGTGGGGCCGCCCCAGTACTGGATGAGGAAGGCGGCGGTGTGCGCCTTGGGTCCAGCCAGGTCCTCCGGGTACAGGGGACGAAGCCGAGCGTCATGCTCGACCCGGGCGTAGAACCGGCCCACCAGCTCGTGGAAGAAGGCGTCGCCGCCGACGGCCTCGTAGAGGGTCGTGGTCGCGTCGGGGCCAGGGCTCTCCACCCGACCCACGGTACTTCCGGCCGCGGGGTCACCGGCACGCACACCGGTACCCTCGGGGCATGGCCAACCCCTCGGGGCGCGAGCAGCTCGAGATGCTCGGTGAGTTCATCCGCTCGCAACGCAAGGCTGCGGAGATGTCGTTGCGCGAGCTGGCGGCCAAGGCCAACGTGTCCAACCCCTACATCAGCCAGATCGAACGAGGGCTGCACGAGCCGTCGATGCGGGTCATGCGATCGATCGCGTCGGCACTCAACCTCCCGCTGGACACGCTGCTCATCCGGGCCGGGCTGCTCGACGAGGACGCGGTGGCCGCCGAGGAGGCCCGGGCGTCGGTGGAGGACGCCATCGGCGCCGACGCCAACCTCACCGATGACCAGCGACAGTCCCTCCTGGCCGTGTACCGCAGCTACGTGACCGCCAACCAGCGCTGACCCGAGGCCACCCGCTGGATCTGTGAGAACAAATCCTCGACGCATTTGTTCTCACAGATCGGACAAGCCAGGTAGCTCGATCCGGCTCTGCCGGTCGAGCGATTGGCGCCTGCGCTCTGGGCATGAATGCGATGAAGGGGGCCTCCCCCCGGGTGGTGGCCACTTGTCAGAGTGGTCGTTGCCACTAGTCCACGTCCCCAGAAGGAGGCCCGGATGTATTCGTTGCATGCAGGGTTGGATTTGTCACGTCGCCGCCTCGACGTGTGCGTTGTCGACCCCGACGGCGACCTTGTCGAGGAGCTGGCGGTTCGGCCTGACAGCTTGGGTCTCGCCGAGTTGGGCACCCGCTACGACTCTCCTGTCGCCGCGGTGATCGAGTCCATGAACGGGTCTCGGTTCGTCCATGACCGCCTCGAGGAGGCTGGCTGGGCAGTCAGCGTTGCCGATGCCCGCCTGGTCAAGGGCTTGGCCCCACTGGCCGCCAAGACCGACAAGATCGATGCCCGAGTCCTCGCCGAGCTCTCCCGCCGCGACCTGGTTCCCCAAATCTGGCTGCCCGACCCCGACGTGCGAGCCGACCGGGAACGATCCCGGTTCCGGCTCCATCTCATCCATCACCGGGTGGCCCTCAAGAACCGGATCCACGCGGCCCTCATCGCCTACGGCAAACCCTGCCCCGTGTCAGACCTCTTCGGCCGCACCGGCCGCCAGATGCTCACCACCTTGGATCTCCCCGAGCCGTGGCGCTCCAACATCGACGCCACCCTGGCAACTATCGACCACCTCGATGACCAGATCCGGGCATGCGAGATCGAACTGCGCCAACTCGGCGCGACCCACCCCTACGTGCCCCTGCTGGTCACCGCACCCGGCATCGGCCCCATCTTGGGCTACACCATCGCCGCCGAGATCGGCGACATCGCCCGATTCGCCACCCCAAAGAAGCTCGTCGGCTACACCGGGCTCTGCCCCCGAGTCGACCAATCCGGCGAGCGCGACCGCCGAGGCCCCATCACCAAGAACGGACCCCGCTACCTGCGCTGGGCCCTCATCGAAGCCACCATCTGGGCCGCCCGCCACCCCGCCTACCGGGACCGCTACCAACACACCAAGACCCGGCTCGGCAAACAACGCGGCACCAAGGTCGCACGCGTCGACATCGCCCGCCGGCTCACCACCGCCATCTGGCACATGCTCACGAAAAACGAAACCTTCAACCCGGCAGGTCCCGCCTTTGCTCTGGCTGCCTGACAGCCCACGCATGAGATGGACCCCGGGCCAACCTCCCACCACACCTGATCCCCCAAAGACGGGGCCATAGAGAGATGAGAACGAACCCCAAACCCACCTTGACCCGCCCACCCCCTTCATAGAGAGCAAAGCGAGCGCAAGCGAGCGGAGCGAACTCGCAGCAAGTAGCCGCGGAGGAGGTGGTGTGGTGGTTCAGGACATCTGCAAGGCATGAGTCGAGAAATGTGCAAGGGTCGGGTTGGGCGAGCGTGGCCCGATGGCGAAGCGACGCTCGATCATCTTGGCGGTCACCGCGGAGGGTCTCACCCAAGCAGAGTCGGCCCGCCGTTACGAGGTCTCGGAGGCCACCGTGTCGCGGTTGATGGCCCGCTACCGAGCTGAGGGCGACGCTGCGTTCGAGCCGCGTAGCCGCCGACCTCACAGCTCACCCACGAAGATTTCAGATGTCGTGAACGACCGCATCGTGAACCTGCGCACCCACCTCACTGGACGTGGCCTCGACGCCGGACCGACCACAATCCAGTGGCACCTCGAGCGTGAAGGCCACCCGGTGTCGATCTCGACCATCCGGCGGCGACTCCTGGCCGCGGGCCTGATCGACCCCAACCCCAAGAAGCGACCGAAGTCATCCCATGTCCGCTTTGTCGCCGAGCTTCCCAACGAGTGCTGGCAATCAGATGTCACCCACTACCGGCTCACCAACGGCGCCGACACCGAGATCCTGGTCTGGCTGGACGACCACTCCCGCTACGCGCTGTCGGTAACCGCCCACCGGCCCGTCACCGGCGACATCGTCGTCGACACCTTCAACCACACCGGCGCTGAGCTGGGCTTTCCCGCCTCGGTGTTGACCGACAACGCCCTGGTCTACACCACCCGCTTCGCAGGAGGGCGCGGCGGACGAAACGCCTTCCAGACCCGCCTCGTCGAACTCGAGATCGAACAGAAACACTCCCGACCCAACCATCCGACCACCTGCGGCAAGGTCGAACGATTCCACCAAACGATGAAGAAGTGGCTGAGGTCCCGATCTCCCCAGCCCGCCACCGTCGACCAGCTGCAGATACTCATCGACGGCTTCGTCGACGAATACAACCACCGACGACCCCACCGCAGCCTCGCCCGCACCACCCCAGCAGTCGCCTACACCCGGCTCCCCAAGACCGGGCCCGCCTCCAGGGGCGCCGGAGCTCACTACCGGATCCGACACGACCGCATCGACAAGACCGGCTCGGTGTCGCTGCGACGAGCCGGACGCATGCACCACATCGGCATCGGCCGAACCCACGCCGCCACCCCCGTCATCCTGGTCATCGCCGACCTGGACATCCGCGTCATCAACGCCAACACCGCAGAACTACTCCGCCACCTCACCCTCGACCCCAGCCGCGGCTACCAACCCCGCTTCAAAACCTGACCCCCTGCAGGTTCATGCCTTGCACATGTCTCGCGACATCACAGCGCGGAGGGAGGGGGATTCGAACCCCCGGGACCCCGTGAGGGCCCACTGGTTTTCAAGACCAGCGCAATCGTCCGCTCTGCCATCCCTCCGGGACCGGAGGGTACGCCCGTGGGGTCAGCGGGCGGCCCGCAGGGCGGCCCGGAGCTCCTCCTTGTCCATGCCGGAGCGGCCCGGCAGCCCCCGGCGCTGGGCCCGCAGGTAGAGCTGCTCCCGCGTGA
>JBFINV010000130.1:0-6797 GCA_041611015.1 Acidimicrobiales bacterium
CCATGAAGGTGACCCGGTCGCGCCCCGACCACTCCCACTCCCGCTTCTGGAGCATGGCGAGGG
Source organism: Acidimicrobiales bacterium (assembly GCA_041611015.1). Classification (GTDB taxonomy): domain Bacteria; phylum Actinomycetota; class Acidimicrobiia; order Acidimicrobiales; family UBA8592; genus JBFINV01. The sequence continues at coordinate 64 of JBFINV010000130.1, forward strand.
GCCCGTCGTAGCCGAAGGTGTTGTTGTTGACCGTGGTCTCGATCTGGAAGATCTTGATGCCCGAGTCCTTCAACACCTTGCCCTGCCGCCAGTTGGAGTGGTGCAGCTCCGAGCGGTGCCGGTCCATGAAGCTCCGGGACCGGAGCATGGTGGCCGGATTGTGGTGGTGCTTCAGCGCCGGATATCCCGAGAGGCCGGTGGCGGTGCTCTTCCAGCCGCCATCCATGGCCACCAGGTTGATGTTGACGTAGACCACCAGGTCGCTCTCGGCGGCCCGGCGGCAGATCTGGACCGCCTCGCCCTGATCGGTCTCGCCCACCACCACCATCTCGTCGGGGTCCTCGGCGTCGAGGTTGTAGAGGTTGCCCGACGGAGCGAACGCGTCGAAGACCCGATCGCCCACGGCGTGGCGCAGCTCGTCGTCGGTCATCCGCCGGTGCAGCGCCAGGGCCGCGATGAGGTGCACGTCGTCCACCCCCGCAGCCGCAGCGGCGTCGAGCACGGCCTCGATCACCCGCTGGCGGATGTCGGGCCTTCGCATGGGCGGCAGGGGGAGCGAGATGTCGTCGAAGGCGATGGTGAGCTTCATGCCCGGCCGGAGCAGCGCCGAGAGAGGCTCGCTGTCGCCCAGCGGGTTCTCGAGGGCGTCTCGGATGGCCTGGTCGGGCTGGGCCAGCCCGTCGAGGGGTTCCGCGGCGTAGATGACCCGGCTGCGTCCCGGGGGCAGGCGCTCGAGTCGGAACCCCTCGCCGTGGTGGAACAGGATGGGCGGGGTCGACCGGTCCACCTCCAGCACGAAGCCGGGGCGGGGGTGGCGGTGGCTCTCCTTGGCCATGGCTCAGCGCCTCATCGAACCGACCGGGAGCAGCGGGCGGGGACCGCCCGGCGCCGGGTCGAAGTTCTCGATGAGCCAGCCCCGGCGCCGCGCCAGCCGGGCCAGCTTGGTCTCGGGGTTGACGGCCACCGGGAAGCCGACGGCCTCGAGCATGGGCAGGTCGCTGGTCGAATCGGCATAGGCCACCGACTCGGCCAGGTCCAGGTCCTCGGCGGCGGCATACTCCCGCAACGCCGCGGCTCTGGTCTCACCGGTGGGCGGGACCCGGGTCAGCTCACCCGTGTAGGCGCCCCGCTCGACGGCCAGCTGGGCCGACACGATGTCGTCGAACAGCGGCCGGAGGGGTTCGACCACGAAGTCGAGGGCACCGGTGATGAGCACCGTCCGGTGGCCGGCTTCTCGGTGCTCCCTGACCCTGCGGATCGCCGCCGGGAAGGACTTGGTGAGGATGAGGTCGCTGAACATGTCGAGGGTGTCCTCGTCGATCTGGGCCACCGGGGCGTCCTCGTAGCGCCGGTAGAAGCTGCGCAGGAAGTCGCTTCGGTCGCGCCGGTCCAGCGCCAGCAGACCGGGGGCCTGCAGCAGGGTGCGACCGATCAGCCGGGCCCGGTCGGCCCGGGGCAGTCGCTTGGTGGCGAGATAGCCCCACGAGGCCACCACGTTCGATGCGATGAGCGTGTTCTCGAGGTCGAAGGCGGCCATGTGACGTCGGGGTGAGAGCGCCTGGGAACGCAGCCGGGCCGAGCGAGAGGTCGTCGGTCCGCCGCTCGGTGCCGTCTTGACCCGCCCCTGCTCGAGCACCGAGGGAAGGTGGATGTCGTACACGTATCGCCGCCAGTCGATCACCCGGGGATCGAACGCGAACGCCTCCTGGTCCGCAGCCGGGAGCCGGTCCCAGAGCGCGAGGAGGTTGTCGACGCCGTAGATGGCCTCGCACTCGACGTAGTTGCCGTAGAGGGTGACGTAGCCCATGGCCTTGTCGACCTCGTCGCGCCGCTCCTCGAGGTCGGCGGCATAGAGGGCTGGGCGGCCGCGCACCGGCAGCGCCTGCAGCACCCGCTCGGCGGTCTCGAGGGTGCGCTTGGCCCGGCTCAGCTGGGTCACGACCCGGCCTCGGCCGGGGTAGGTCCACCGGGCCGGCGAGATGGGTTGGTTGCGTTCGTCGTAGATGGGATGTTGCCCGAAGTAGTCGTGGATGAGATCGGTCAGGGTGGAGATCTTCACCGCGTTGCAGCCGCCGGTGGCCACTTGCACGATCGCTGCGTCCGGGCCCGGCTGCTGCGCGGCCACCGCGATGATGGCCGCGGCCACGAGGTCGACGGGGATGACGTCGATGATCCCCTCGGGGATGCCGGGGAACTCCTTCAGCGTTCCCCGCCCGTAGTTGATGATGATCGGCTCGGCCATGCGGAAGCCGCGGATCCAGCCGGGCCGGGGCTCGGCCCAGGCGGACTCGATGATCGACGGGCGCACGATGCTGAGGGGGATGTCGCCACGAATCTCGTCGACGGCAACCTCGGCCATGGCCTTGGTGAGCGCGTACGCGTCCGGGAAACCGAGCGAGGCGGCCCGGCTGCGCCCGGCGTCGACCATCTGTTCTTTCACCCAACGCTCGCGTAGCTGTTCGGTCTTGGCCGCCAGCGCCGGGGTCCCAGCCGCCCCGAGCTCGCTTCGCGCTGCGTCCTGGAGCTCGGCCAGACGGTCGACGCGGCGACTGTCGTCCTCGACGTAGGCCCGGGTGCGGCGGGCGGCCTCCACCTCACCGCGCCAGTCGAGGGGCACGTAGAAGGGGCTCTCGGGCAGGGCCACCTCGGGGGCGTCGCCCTTGCGGCTCCCGGCCACGTAGCAGGTGCTCACCGCGACCAGGTGTGGCCGGCTCCCGAGCTCTTGCAGGGTCCGGACCAGGCGGACCGGACCCATGAGGTTGACCTCGGCGGCTCGGTCGAGGGGTTCGTCGAAGGAGACCGCGGCGGCGCTGTGGATCACCGCGTCGCAGCCGGCGAGCAGCTGGCGTCCCGCGTCGTCGAGGTCCAGGCCGTCGACGGCGATGTCGGCGCCCACGGCGTGGACTCGGCGGCCGACCAGCTCGGCGAAGCCGTCGGGACCGAGGTCGTCCCGCAGCCCGTCGAAGACGTCGTTGCGCAGGACGTCGCGCTCGACCCGACGTTCGGCACCGCGGCGCCCCGGTCGAACGAGCAACACCAGCTCGCAGTCGGGGACGCCGCGCAGCAGGCGCTCGACCAGGGCGGTGCCGAGGAACCCCGTCGAGCCGGTGATGGCGATTCGCTTCCCGGCCAGCGCCTCCGTGATCACGGAGCCCTTTCTACCATCTGGTAGAAAGAGTGACCATGGCGACCATGCCACCGATGCGGACCTCCGACCGGGTTCTGGACACCGCCATGGCCGCCTTCGGGCGCCGGGGCTACGACGCCACCAGCCTCGACGACCTGGCCGCCGAGCTGGGGATCCGCAAGCAGTCGATCCTGTACCACTTCCCGTCCAAGGAGCTTCTCCTCGACGCCGTGGTGGACCGGGCGGTCGGAGAGCTCACCGACGAGCTGTGGGCCGTCATCGCGCGCAGTGACGTGGGCTGGGATCGGGTGGAGGCCATGGTGCGGGGGGTGTTCCGCCTGGCCCTCCGGCGCCCCGAGCTGCTCGGCCTGCTGCGTGAGCTCACCCGGTTGGGTCCGCCGGCACTCGATCGGGCCACCGAGGCCCTCGAGCCCCTCATCAAGGGAGCCACCGAGTGGTTGGGCGAGGAGATGCGCCAGGGCCGGGTGCGTCGATCCGACCCGCGGCTGCTGGCGTTCTCGGTGTACTCGACCGTCATGGGGGTGGCCACCGAGGTGGAGGTCCTCCGGGCGGTGGGGGTGGAGCCGACGCTGCGGGATGCCGCGCTGCGCCGCCGGGAGCTGCTCCGGTTCCTGCGCAGCGCCCTTCAGCCGGACCAGCCGCTGGGGTGATTCGACGTACCGAGGTCGGCGGGGGAGCCGTCGGGATCGGCGGCCTCGTCGAGCAGGGCCCGGAGCCCGCCCTCGAGCCGGCTCACCCGGCGGCTCACGGCCTGGAGCCGGTGCAGGACCGACAGCGCGGTCTCCCGGTCGAGGGCCTGGTGGCCGGGGGGCAGCATGGCCACGCTGCGGCGCACCTGTTCGATCTCGTGCTCGAGGCTGAAGTCCATCTCCGCAGTATCGAACACGTGTTCGTCTCCTGGCAAGGGGAAGATCGTCGCCTATTGTCGGGCGCGGTCGGCCGGCGTCCCCGGAGACACCGATGGGTCCGAAGAGCCAAGCCCTGCCCGAGATCGAGGTGGTCTCCCAGGAGGCCGTCGAGCAGCGTCCGCCCCGTGACCCCGGCCGTCGTCCGAGTGGCATCGTCGCGTCCGGGGTCCTCACGCTCATCGTGGTGGCTGCGCTGCTGAGCAGCTGGCTGATGGCCGACAGCAGCCAGCCCCTGCGGCCCGCAGCGTCCGCCCCGACCGCCGATCAGGCCACCCCGGGCTCCACCGTGCGGGCACCGGGCGACCGAGCTCGCGGAGGCCCGATCCTGCCGGACGTGCCGTTGCCTGCCCAACTCATCGCGGTCGAGCGGTATCGGCTGGCGCCCGGAGCCGCGACCGCTCGCGGTCTGCTCGACTCGATCGGAGGGATCGAAGCCCTGGTGGTGAGCAGCGTTGCGACGCCGTCCGACCACGTTGCCTTCGATCCCGCCGATCCGGACCGGCTGGTCGCCTCCAGCGCACCCGTCAGTGCCTCGATCGATGTCGAGGGCACCCGATTCACGCTGACCCCGAGCGCGCTGGTCGCCGAGCGCGGGGGTCGTACGGTGACCCTCGACGCCGGCGAGGCGTGGGCGTGGATCGACAGCCCGGTGGCGGGGGTCGTGCTCGCGTACCCCAGCGCCGCCGATGGCGTCACGGCGGCCTGGGACGCGGCTTCGCTCGAGCGGCTCGGGCACCATCCGTTCGCGGGTCACCAGTACCAGCGGCTCGCCGTGAGCGGCGACCGCCGGACTGCGGTCGCGGTCACGAGCGAGGGCTTGCTGGCGGCGGTCGACCCGGCGAGTGGGGTGGTGATGCGTGCGTTCGGCTCGCTGGACCCAGCCCCGACGGCCGCAGCGGTGACCCTCGACCAGTCCGGCACGATCGCGATCACGGTCGACCGGGACAGGACGGTCGGCGTGTGGTGGGTCGGAGACGACCGGCCACTGGCTGTCGTCGAACCCAATGCCGGCGCGGCCGGGGCGTCGCCAGCGATCCACCCCGTCGCCCGCCGCATCGCCGTCCGCAATCCTGCGACGTGGCGGATCATCGACACCGAGCTCGAGAGCTGGATCGAACGGGCCTGCGACCTCGCAGACAGGCGGCTCACCCGCGCTGAGCGGCGGGGGCTCGACCTGGCCTCGCCCTCCCACGGCTGCGGCTGACCCGATCTGGATCTGTGAGAACAAATTCGACGAGAATTTGTTCTCACAGATCCCAGGGAAATCAGTGGTCGGTGCGGCGGTGCTGGTGGCGGCGGTGGTGGCGCTCGATCGCCAGCTCGACGAGCCGGTCGATCAGCTCGGGATAGGACAGGCCCGACTCGGCCCACAGCTTGGGGTACATCGAGATCGGGGTGAACCCGGGCATGGTGTTGACCTCGTTGATCAGCCACCCCCGGCCCTCGGCCTCGTAGAAGAAGTCCACTCGGGCCAGGCCCTCACAGCGCAGGGCCCGGTAGGCATCGGTTGCCAGGCGCTGCATCTCCGCCAGCTCCGCGTCGGAGAGCGGTGCGGGGATCACCAGCTCGGCGCCGTCGTCGTACTTGTCCTCGTAATCGTAGAACTCTGCGCCGGGCCGGATCTCGCCCGCGACCGACACCTCCGGCTCGAGGTTCCCCAGCACCGAGCACTCGATCTCCCGGCCCTCGATGCCCTCCTCGACCACCAGCCACTCGTCATAGCTCGCGGCGAGGTCCAGCGCGCCGGCCAGATCCTCGGGCCGGTCGACACGCGACACCCCGACCGAGGAGCCCATGTTCGCCGGCTTGACGAACAGCGGCAGGCCGAGCTCCGACACCAGCGACCCGGCAACGGCCTCGACGTCGTCCACGTGGAAGCCTCGCCACCGGGCCGAGGGCAAGCCGTGCGCGCCGAGCACCTCCTTGGTCTTGATCTTGTCCATGCACAGTGCCGACCCCAGCACCCCCGAGCCCACGTAGGGCACGTCGAGCAGGTCGAGCAGGCCCTGGATGGTGCCGTCCTCGCCCTGGGGTCCGTGCAGCACCGGGAACACCACAGCCTGGTCGTCGACGGGCCCCGCCAGCACCGGCAGAGGATCGACCGCGGGCCCCGCCGCGTCCAGCCGCTCGGGGAGGGCAGCCACGCCCCGCTCGAGCGCCGCGATGGCGTCCTCGGCGCGCACCCACTGACCACTTCGGGTGATGCCGATGGGCTCGACCGCGTACTTGGCGGGGTCGATGGCGGCCAGCACGTGGCGGGCCGAGGTGCACGACACGTCGTGCTCGGCGGACTGGCCGCCGAAGAGCACGATCAGCCGGCGGCGCACGAGCTCACCGGGAGCGCCGAGTCATCAAACTCAGACGAACGCGGAGGCGAACACCAGCGACACGATGGTCATCACCTTCAACAGGATGTTCATGGCCGGGCCCGACGTGTCCTTGAAGGGGTCGCCGACGGTGTCGCCCACCACCGCGGCCTTGTGCGGGTCGGACCCCTTGCCGCCGTGGTGACCGGCCTCGATGTACTTCTTGGCGTTGTCCCAGGCGCCCCCGGCGTTCGCCATGAAGATGGCGAGGGCGAAGCCGGTGACGAGGGCCCCGGCGAGGAGGCCGCCGAGGGCGTCCTCGTCGATGAAGCCCACCACCCGCGGGACCACGATGGCGAGGGCCCCGGGGGC
>JBFINV010000131.1:0-6756 GCA_041611015.1 Acidimicrobiales bacterium
CCCGACCCCCACCGAGGCCCCCGAGCCCGACGACGGGGACGACGGCACGGTCGACGACCCCGGCACCGGCGGCGCGCCGGTACTGGTGGCCGTCTTCACCACCGGCGGGTTCGTCCCCATCGAGGTGGCGCTCGCGGACTTCCCCGAGCTGGTGGTGATGGCCGACGGCACCGTGTACCGGGAGGGAGCCCAGGTCGCCATCTTCCCACCCCCGCTGCTCCCGGCGGTCGAGCGTCTGACCCTGGACCCTGCGGCGCTGGAGCAGGTGCAGCGGGTGCTGGCCGAGAGCTCGGCCCTGGAGCCGGGCACCGACTTCGGCGAGCCCCCGGTGGCCGACGCCGCCACCACCACGGTCACGTCGTTCCTCGGCGGTGAGGAGGTCAGCGTGTCCGCCTACGCGCTGGGGTTCGACGATCTGGTGAGCCCCGAGGCCCTGGCCGCCCGCCGGAGCCTCGAGTCCGCGATCGCCGACATCCAGGCCATCGTCGACGCCGCCGCCGCGGGTGCCACCATCACCCGTCCACCCGCGCTCGCGGTCTTGACCTTCCCCTCGCTGGCCAGCGAGGAGGACCAGCCGGTCCGGGAGTGGCCGATCGATCCCACCCCTCGGCCCCAGCCCAGCGGAGGCGGGTGCGTCGTGATCCGCGGCGGCGACGTCGACACCATCTGGGACGCGGCCGCCGACGCCACCATCCAGACCCTGTGGGACATCGAGGGCACCCCCCAGCCGGTGGTGCTGCGACCGGTGTTCGCCCACGAGTCCGTCTGCTGAGCCGAGCCCCCGACTGTTCGCCCTGGGCGGGCGAGCCTGCCAGGATGGCCCGGTGGCCGCACCGGAACCGCCCCTCCCCCACCTCTCGCTCGAGGACTTCCGCAAGCACGGCCACGAGCTGATCGACTGGATCGCCGACTATCTCGAGCACGTCGGTGAGGGACCGGTGCTGGCCTCGGTGCAGCCCGGCGAGGTCCGATCGCAGATCCCCGCCCACCCGCCGACCGAGCCGGAGAGCATGGCCGAGATCCTCGCCGACCTCGACCGGGTGGTCATGCCCGGCATCAGCCACTGGCAGCACCCGGGCTGGTTCGCCTACTTCCCGGCCTCTTCCTCGCCGGCCTCCATCCTGGGCGAGATCGCCTCGGCGGGCCTCGCCGTGCAGGGGATGCTGTGGTCCACCAGCCCCGCGGTCACCGAGGTCGAGTCGGCCGTGCTCGACTGGCTCGTCGACCTCCTGGGGCTGCCGGCCTCCTGGCGGATCGACGCGGGCCCCGGCGGCGGCGTGCTGCAGATGACCGCGTCCGACTCCACGCACACCGCGCTGGCCGTGGCCCGCCACCTGGCCACCGAGCGGGGCCACGACATCGGCCGGGTGGTGGCATATGGCTCGGCCGAGGCGCACTCCTCGATCGAGAAGGGAGCCCGGGTCGCGGGCTACGGCACCATCCGCGCCGTCGAGGTGGACGAACGCTACGCGATGCGACCGGACGCCCTGGCCGATGCCATCCGATCCGACCTGGCTGCTGGGCTGGTCCCGACCTGGGTCTGCTCGACCGTCGGGACCACCGGCACCACCGCGGTCGACCCGGTCCGGGCCGTTGCCGAGATCGCCATCGAGCACGGCCTGTGGCATCACGTCGACGCCGCCTACGCGGGCGTCGCGATGATCTGTCCGGAGCTGCGCCACCACCAGGACGGGGTCGAGCTGGTCGACAGCTACACCTGCAACCCCCACAAGTGGCTCCTCACCAACTTCGACTGCTCTGCATTCTGGGTGGCCGACCGCTCTCGGCTGCTGCGCACCCTGAGCATCGTGCCCCCGTACCTCCGCAACGAGGCCTCGGACGCCGGTGAGGTGATCGACTACCGGGACTGGCACGTCCCCCTCGGTCGCAGGTTCCGGGCCCTGAAGCTGTGGTTCGTCCTGCGCTCCTACGGCGCCGACCAGCTCCGCGCCTACATCCGCAGCCACCTGGCCTGGGCCCGGATGCTCAGCGATCGGATCGAGCGCGACCCCCGGTTCGAGCTGGTGGCGCCCACGGTCTTCGGCCTGGTCTCGTTCCGCCACGTGAGCGGGGACGAGCGAACCCGGGCCATCGCCGTAGCCGTCAACGCCAGCGGCACCGCCTACGTGACCCCCTCGGAGATCGACGGCACCGCCTTCGTCCGGGTGGCGATCGGCGCCACCTGGACCGAGCGCCGACACGTCGATGCCCTGTGGGGCCTGCTCGACGCCGCCGCCGACGAACCCCAACCGGCAGGAGGTGAGTGATGGAGCTCGCGGCGGTGATGCGAACCGCCTTCGCCTGCCGGGAGTTCACCGATGACCCGGTCACCGACGAAGACATCGAGGCCCTGGTCGAGCTGGCCCGGTTCGCGCCCAGCGGCGGCAACCGGCAGCCGGCCCGGGTGGTGGCGGTCAGATCGGCCGAGACCAAGGCGGCGCTGCGGCGGGCTGCGGAGCCCGCCATGCGGGTGTACCTGGCCCAGGTCGCAGCGGGCGAGGCCCCGTGGAACACCGTCGACCGGACCAGCGTCGACGTCGACAGGCTCTGGCACGCCGACGCCGAGGTGCCGTTCCTGCGCTTCATCGAGGAGGCCCCGGTGGTCCTGGCGGTGGGCGCGGACCTGAAGGTGGTGGCGTCCTTCGACAGCGTGCTCGATCGAGTCGGCGTCATCAGCGGGGCATCGATCTACCCGTTCGTGTGGAACCTTCTCCTGGCGGCGCGCGACCGGGGCCTCGGCGGGGCCCTCACCACCATGTGCTGCGGCTGTGAGGCCGACGCGCAGGCGGTCCTGGGCTTCCCGCCCCACGTCGCGGTTGCCGCAGTGGTCCCCATCGGCCACCCGGTGAAGCAGCTCACCAGGCTGACCCGCAAGCCGGTGTCGGAGCTGCTGCGCTACGAGCGCTGGACCTCCTGAGCCGGCCCGGGCTCACGCAGTGGAGCGCCGGGGCCGCAACAGGAGCCCGATGCCCGTCACGGCCACCACCCCGACCCCGAGCAGCACCCAGCCGGTGGCACCGCCCCCGTCGCCGTCGACCTCGCCGCAGCCGGGGGCGTCCTGGGCGGCGTCGGGGTCGAAGGTGAACTCGAACCCGCCGTCGCTCAGGTCGCCGTCGATCGAGGTCACCATGTAGCGGATGATGTAGCGGCCGGGCTCGAGCGCGGGGGGCACGGTGGCTGCCAGGGTGCGCTCGTCCACGAAGGTGGCGGGGCCGATCTCGATGTCGGTGCGTCCCTCGTCGCCCGCCAGGGCCACCAGGGCCTGGCCGTCGTCGACGATGTCGCTGCCGAAGGTGAGCTCGATGCGGTCCAGCTGGTTCACCACATCGGTCTCACCGGGACACGAGCTCACCAGGGTGCTGTGCGCGCCCGCGGTCGACCCGACGAGCAGGGCGGTGATCGCCGGAGCGACGGCGGCGGCGAGCCTCGCCCTCACGACTCGCCTTCTCCGTCGTCCTCTGGCCACGGGCGAACAGCATGGCACAGCCGGTCCCCGGCGCCACCTTCTGTAGTCATTGCTACATCCGGCTTTGGTCGAGGTGGGCCGAACGACCTATCGTTGACGCCCACTCCGGGCCCGGAGTGCCAACAACAGCAACATTGGCAACATCAGCAACACCAACAGCGGCTTCGGCCGCGACGACGGGACGAGCGCTGCGGGGCTGCAGCCGAGGGGGGCCGGCCCCGCAGCTGCGCGTTCGGGGACCGTTCGCCAGCGCCGGGGTGGCGCTCACCCCGGCTCGGTGCGGTGGGAGTCCTGGCCGCGGGGGCGGCCCACCCGGTGGCTGGCCACCAGGGGGCCGGCCACCCAGTTGCACAGCTGGGGGTCGGCTTCGCGGAGCTCGCCCTCGATCCAGCTGCCGTCGCGCCGGAAGCGGCCCTGCCGGTCCCCGAGGGTCACCAGCACCGTGCCGTCACCGTCCTGTTCGTAGAGCGCCTTGGTGAAGGGGTGGACGATGCCGTGCACGCTCAGTCCTCCCCCACCCACTCGCCGAGCTTGCGGTGGAGCCAGCGGACCTTGCTCTCCTGGTAGCGGGAGAGCGTGACCCCCGGCTTCACGGCGGTCTCGAGGCCCTGCTGGACCCGGGGCATGTTGTACAGATCCTGGTCGAACACCTTGCCGAGCATGCCCAGCTCCGGCGCGTCCGAGAAGGTCTCGTCCTCGCCGAGCCAGTGCACCGGCGCCGGCCGGGGCTTCTCGTCGCCGGGATAGGGGGCCAGGAAGATGCACTCCATGATGCAGCTGCGATGGTCGTCGCCGTTGGGGCGGAACCGGTAGTTGATGCGGTTGAAGGCACCCCAGGGGTGGAAGTTGGGGAACAGGGTGTAGTCGATGCTGTCCATCATCTCGGCGTCGGACATGCGGTCGACCCAGTCGCCCGCCACCTCGCGCCACCGCTCGCGCGACAGCCCCGCGGCCGTCGCCCGCATGGTGGTGCCCTCCGGCACCGGGACCGGCAGCTCCTGGTCGTGGCGGACGTCGAGCATGGCCCGCATCATGTCCTCCTCGGCGATGTCCTCGTCGAGGAGGGGGCTCGGGGTGCCCCCGGGGGTGATGACCCGGGCGCAGTTCTCCCAGATGTCGACCTGGCTGTTGGTGTCGCCGAGGTACGGGAGGATCTGGGGGTGGGTGGCGTTGACGTGATACGCCTCGCAGAAGGCCTCCTGGGCGATCTTCCAGTTGCAGTCGATGACCTTGGCCACGTGCGCCTGCTTGGCGCGCCGCTCCATGTCCCACACCTCGAACTGCTCGGCGATCTCGGCAACGTGCTCCTCGAGGGGGCCGCAGTCGGGGTCCGGGTTGACGAACACGTAGCCGGCCCACACCCCGGTCCGGATCTGGGGGAGCCGGAAGGCCTCGGCCTCGACGTGGGGGAAGTCCCAGCGAGCGGGGATGTCCTGCAGCTCGCCGTCGAGGGTCCAGGCGAACCCGTGGAACGGGCACCGGATCTCGCTGCAGTGGCCGTCGTAGTCCTTGAGGCGTCGCCCCCGGTGCAGGCAGGCGTTGGGGTAGGCCTTCACGGTGTCTGGCGCGGTCCGGATCACCACGTAGGACTTGTCGCAGATCTCGTACACGTAGTGGTCGCCGACCTCGGCGATCTCGTCGGTGCGGCAGGCGTACTGCCACACCCGGCTCCAGAGCCGCTCCTTCTCCCGCTCGTGCCACTCCCGGCTGACGTAGCGGTGCCTGCTCACGTCGGCGTCCCCGAGGTCGCGGGGGGCCTGCAGCCGCAGCACGTCCGGGACCGGGTGGGTGTCCTGATCGAGCAGCTCCTGGTAGGTGACGCCCGGCGATCTGGCGAGGCCCGGTTCCTCGATGGTGGTCACGATGCACTCCCCCTCGTGGCGGCCGCTCCCGACCGCATCTCCCCCAAATTAACCGAACGGTCAATTCTCCTCCAGGCCACCCCGCGACCCGGCTGCGCCAGCAGATCTCCCCACTCACATCGGTCCCACAGATGCCGATGCGCAGGGTGGCGAGGATGGGATCCCGAGAGCCGAGGATTGGCCATTGAACACGGAGGTGGTGGAACAGGAGCGGTGGGCCAGCCGCACCCGGCTGGCCTGGGCCCTGCGGGTCGCGCTCTTCGTCGCGCCGATCGCGGCCTCGATCGTCGCTGTCCTCGTCGTCACCCGGACCATCCCCAGGCCGGAGTCGACCGCGGGCACCGTCGTCTGGTTCGTCGGGATCACGGCCGGTGCCACCTTGATCCTGCGCTGGAGCGATCGGTTCCTGCAGCGCTTCACGCCCATGGTCACCCTGCTCCGGCTGTCGCTGGTCTTCCCCGACCAGGCCCCCTCCCGGTTCAAGATGGCCATCCGACAGGGCACCGTCCGCCAGCTCCAGCGCCGCTACGAGGCCGGTGAGCTCGAACGCACCAGCCAGGCCGCAGCCGAGAACCTGGTGCAGCTGGCCGCGGCGATCGGCAGCCATGACCGCCTCACCCGGGGCCACAGCGAACGGGTGCGCGCCTACAGCGTCCTCATCGGCGAGGAGATGGGCCTGAAGCACCGGGAGCGGGACATGCTCCACTGGGGCGCGCTGCTGCACGACGTCGGCAAGCTCGACGTCCCTGCGGAGATCCTGAACAAGCGCGAGGCTCCCACCGACGAGGAGTGGGCCATCCTGCGGACCCACCCGGCCCGGGCCGAGCACCACCTGGCCCCCCTGGCCGGCTGGCTCGGCGAGTGGCGCCTGGCCGCCAGCCAGCACCACGAACGCTGGGACGGGAAGGGGTACCCGTATGGGCTCGAAGGCGAGGAGATCAGCCTCGCCGGTCGGATCGTCGCCGTCGCGGACGCGTTCGACACCATCACCTCGGTACGCAGCTACAAGGCCGCGGCCACTGCCGAGCAGGCCCGGCTGGAGCTGGCTCGCTGCAGTGGCACCCAGTTCGATCCGGTGGTGGTCCGGGCGCTCCTCAACGTGTCCCTGGGCCAGCTGCGCCGGGCCATGGGCCCGATCGCCTGGATCGCCCAGCTACCGGTGCTGCTCAGCGCCCCCGTGGCGGCACCCGCCCTCACCGGGGCGGTGGCCGTCTCGACCACCGCGGCCGCCATGGGCCTGTCCGGCGCCTGGACCCCGCCGCCGCCCGAGCCCCCGGTCGTCGAGGAGCTGGCGTTCGTGGAGGAGCTGGAGCCGGTCGTCCCCACGCCCACGTCCACCCCGGGCGGGTTCCGGCTCCCCGAGCTGGCGTTGCCCACCCCGACGCCGACCCCCACCTCCACCCCGGCCCCCACACCCACGCCGGGCGG
>JBFINV010000132.1:0-6703 GCA_041611015.1 Acidimicrobiales bacterium
CCAGCGGGGACAGGTCGACCCCCTTGTTGCGCCCGCCGGCGATCAGCACCGCGGTGTCGAAGCCGCCGACCCCGGCGACCACTGCGTGGGGGGTCGTGGCCTTCGAATCGTCGTACCAGCGGACCCCACCCGCCTCGGCCACCAGCTGGACCCGGTGTGGCAAGCCGGTGAAGGCTCGTAGCACGCCGGCCACGGCCTCGGGCGCGGCCCCGGCAGCACCCGCGGTCAGGGCGGCGGCGAGCGCGTTGGCGATGTCGTGCGGGAGCCCTCGGGCCAGCTCGTCCACGCGCAACAGCGGCTCGTGATCGACCACGATGTGGTCACCTCGAAGCCGGGCATCGCCCTGGTCGATGCCGAAGAGGCGATGCCGGGGGGTGGGCGGCAGGTTGCGCATCACCACCGGGTCGTCGGCGTTGGCCACGGCCACGTCGTCGGGACCCTGCTGGGCCCAGATCCGGGCCTTGGCCTCCTCGTAGGCCTGCAGTGAACGGTGGACGTCCAGGTGGTCGGGATCGAAGTTCAGCCAGGTCCCGATGGCGGGAGCGAACAGCGACGAGTGCCCGAGCCGGAACGACGAGGCCTCCACCACGAACATCTCCGCGCCGGCATCGTCGATTGCGGTGACGAGGGGCAGCTCCATGTTGCCGGCCGTGCGTGCCGCCCGGCCGCTGTCGTTGAGCATGCGCGTGACCAGGGTGGTCACCGTGGTCTTGCCGTTGGTCCCGGTGACGGCCACGAGAGGTCGCTGGTCCCACTGGCGGGCCAGGTCCAGCTCGCTCACGACGGCCACCCCCGCGGCTGTCGCGAGCCCGAACACCGGATGTCGGTCGGGCAGGCCCGGCGTGGGCACCAGATGGGTGCAGGATCCGACCAGCTCTCGGAGGGCGTCGACGTCCGGCCCCACGACGAGATCCACACCGGCGCTGGCAGCGGCGTCGCGGACCGGCGCCAAGGGCTGATCGTCGACCACGACCGGCTCGTGGCCCCGGGCGGCGAGCGCTGCGGTGACGGCCTGGCCGTGGAGCCCGTAGCCCACGACGAGGACGCGGCTGGCGGGCTGCAGGGGCGGAGCCACGCTCATGGGGCCACCACCTCGGCCAGGTCCGAGATCTCGACGAAATCGGCGTAGAAGATGCCGAGAGCCACTGCGGTCAGGAAGCCACCGATGATCCAAAAGCGCACGATCACGGTGGTCTCGGGCCACCCGAGGAGCTCGAAGTGGTGGTGGACCGGCGCCATCCTGAACACCCGCCGGCCCGTCGACCGGAACACCAGGATCTGCACGATCACCGACAGGGTCTCGATCACGAAGATGCCACCGATGATCGGCAGCAGCAGGTGGGTGTTGGTGGCCAGCGCCAAGCAGGCCAGCCCGGTCCCGATCGCCAGCGACCCGGTGTCGCCCATGAAGATCTGCGCCGGCGCGGCGTTCCACCACAGGAAGCCGACGCAGGCCCCCAGCATGGCGACCGCGACCACGGCCAGGTCCAGGGCATGGTCCACGTCGTAGATCGACGGGTTGCGGAAGGCCCAGAAGGCGATGACCGTGAAGGCGCTGAACGACAGCGACGACGATCCCGCGGCGAGCCCGTCGAGCCCGTCGGTGAGGTTGACGGCGTTGCTGGTGGCGACGATCAGCAGCACCGCCCACAGGACCCAGCCCACGGGGCCCAGGTCGAGACCGAAGGAGTCCCAGCGGGTGAAGCCGACGTCGGTGCGGACCTCGGTGAAGTTGACCATCAACAGCGCGAAGCCCAGGGCCACGACGAGCAGGCCGACGGCCTTGGTCCCCTTGTTGAGCCCGAGGTTCCGCTCCCGGGACACCTTGATGCCGTCGTCCACCAGGCCCACCAGGCCGGCTCCGACGATGGCGAGCATCACGAAGATCCCTGTCCGGGTGTAGATGCCGTTGTAGAAGTCACTGACCACGTACCCCATCACCGCGCCCCCGACGATGGCAGCCCCGCCCATGGTGGGGGTGCCGGCCTTGGTGTGGTGGCCGTTGGGGCCGTCGGCCCGGATCGGCTGGCCGATGCGGTGCCGGGTGAGCCACTCGATCAGGAACTTGGTGCCCACGAGGGAGATGGCGCCGGAGATGGCGACTGCGAGGAGCAGGCGGATCACGAGGCTCCGCCGATCAGCTCGCGCACCACCTGCCGGTCGTCGAACGGCCAGACCTGCTCACCCACGGTCTGGGTGGTCTCGTGCCCCTTCCCCGCGATCACGACCACGTCGCCCGGGCCGTGGCTGCTGATGGCCCGGGCGATCGCCCGCCGGCGGTCGGGCTCGACGTCCACCGATCCAGCATCGCCGATGCCCGCCAGGATCTCGGCGATGATGACGTCGGGGTCCTCGGACCGGGGGTTGTCCGAGGTCACCACCACGTGATCGGCGTGCGCGGTCGCAGCGGCCCCCATGAGCGGCCGCTTCTCACGGTCGCGGTCACCGCCAGCGCCGAAGACGATGCATATGGCGGCCTCGGGTTGGATCTCCCGCACCGCTCTCAGGACTCCCTCGATGCCCGCAGGGGTGTGCGAGAAGTCCACGATCACGGTGGGGGCCGCGGCAGGGCCGGAGGCTCGGTCGACCACCACCTCGAACCTCCCGGCCACCTGACCCGCGGCCCCCAACCCCGCGGCGATCGCCCCCTCGTCGAGCCCGAGGCAGCGGGCGGCCTCTGCGGCGGCGATCGCGTTCTCGATGTTGAACCGTCCCGGCAGTGCCAGCCGCACTCGCTGGCGCCGCCAGGTGAAGGTGGATCCGCTCAGCCCCACCTCGACGTCGGACGCGCTGGCCGCCGAGAAGGGGATCACCGGGACCACGGTGGTCTCGGCCAGGCGAGCCCCCCACGGATCGGCCACGTTGATCACGGCGGCGTCGACCATGGCGGGCGTGAAGAGCCGGGCCTTGGCCGCGAAGTAGCTCTCGAGCGAGCCGTGGTAGTCGAGATGGTCGGGGCTGAGGTTGGTGAACACGCCCACGTCGAAGCGGATACCGGTCACCCGCTCCTGGACCAGCGCGTGCGAGGACACCTCCATCGCCACCGCCTCGATGCCCTCGTCGACCATCGCCCGCAGGCGGGCCGCCAGGATCGGAGCCTCGGGCGTGGTCAGGGCCCCGGTCAGGGTGCCCACCAGGCCGGAGGGGCGGCCCGCGTGATCGAGGACGGCCTTCACCAGGTGGGCGGTGGAGGTCTTGCCGTTGGTACCGGTCACCCCGACCATGGCGAGCTCGCCCGAGGGGTCCCGGTGGAACACCGCAGCCACCCAGGCCATGGCCCGCCGAACGTCGCGCACCCGGACCTGGCGGGCCTCGGCCTCGACCGGCCGCTCGACCAACAGCGCCACTGCGCCCCGCTCGACGGCGGCGGGGGCGAAGCGATGACCGTCGGTCGTCGCTCCCGGCACGCACAGGAACAAGTCGCCGGGCTTCACCTGACGGGAGTCCAGCGCCAGCCCGGCGATCTCGGGGTCGACGGGCCGGTCGTCGAGCAGCCAGCCCAGATCGGGGTCGCGTTCGGCGGCCTGATCCACCAGGGCGGACAGACGCATCACCCGCCAGCCCCTTCACGGGGTCCCGATGCCACTTCGTCGGCCGTCGGGAGCCGACCATCTCCCTGGACGAGGATGTCGGCAGCCGGCGACACCTGGTAGTGCCGCAGCGTCCATCCGGCGAGCTCGCCGAACAGCGGGGCCGCGACCCGGCTGGCGTAGATCTCGGACGTCGGCTCGTCGAGGATCACGATCATGGAGTACTCGGGCGCCTCTGCCGGGAAGTACCCGGCCACGGTGGCCACGTGATGGAACCTTCCTTCGGTGTCCAGGTAACCACCGGATTCCTGGACCTTTCTCGCGGTGCCGGTCTTGGCGGCGATCGCGTAGCCGGGGACCCGGGCCGCCCGGGCCGTGCCGCCCTCCACCACCCGGCTCAGCATCCCGGTGACCGCCGTGGCCGCATCGGAATCGATCACGCGGCGTGCCGGCGGGGCCTCGACCGCGATGGGCCCGTCGGACCCGTGGATCCGCGAGACCAGCCGCGGTGACACGTACATCCCTTCGTTGGCGAGGACGTTGTAGGCCGCCAGCATCTGCAGCGGCGTGACCGCGATCCCCTGGCCGATGGCGATGGTGGCGAAGGACGTCCCCGACCAGCTCTCGATGTCGGGCAACAACCCCGGGGACTCGCCCGGGAAGTCGAGCCCGGTGCCGCCACCGAAGCCGAACCGCCCCAGGTAGTCGTGCAGGGTGGCGTCACCCAGGTCATCGGCCCACAGGATGGTCCCGTTGTTCGACGAGCGGACCAGGATGTCGGTGGTGGTCATCACCTTGGTGCCGTAGAGCTCGTCGTCGGTGAAGGTCTCCTCGTAGAGCTGCAACCGATCCTGCACCCGGCGCCGGGTGGTGGGGGTGGCGAGCCCCTCGTTCAGGACCGCTGCGAACGTCACGGCCTTCATGACCGACGCCGGTTCGTAGGTCCAGGTGACGGCCCGGTTGTCCGAGGTCGGCACCACCGCACCGTCGTCGGTGCTGGCGACCGAGGCCATGGCCAGGATGTGGCCGGTGGCGGGCTCGCTGATGATGGCGATGCCGCCGCTGGCGCCCGCGGTGCGCACATGCTCACCCAGGGCCCGCTCGACCTCGAACTGCAGAGCCCGGTCGATGGTGAGCTCGATGTCGGCGCCGTCGACGGCGGGCCGCAGCTCACGCTCGCCCTCGGGGATCGTTCGTCCGCCGACGCCCCTCTCGCTCACCAGCTGGCCAGGCCGGCCCGCAAGAGCTGCGTCGTACTGGACCTCGAGGCCCGACCAGGCGGCGCTGTCGTGGCCCACGAAGCCCAGGACCCCTCGGGCCAGCCGGTCGCCGGCCGGGTGGAAGCGCTGCGGCTCCTCGCCGATGAACACGCCCGGGAGCCCGAGCGCGGCCACCTCCTCGGCCAGAGCGTCGGTAGCGGGCCGTTCCAGGTAGACGAAGCGCCCCGCCGAGGCCAGGAGAGCCTGGAGCTCGCGGGCGTCACGCCCGAGCACCGGTGCCAGCGCCGACGCCTCTGCGACCGGATCCAGCACCAGGAGCGGGTCGGCGTAGATCATCGGTGAGCTCAGCGATATCGCCAGCTCCTCGCCGTTGCGATCGAGGATGTCACCGCGCATCCCCTGCAGCGGGATGGTGATCAGCCGCTGGTCCTCCCCCCAGGCGACGTAGCGCTCCCGGTCCAGCACCTGGAGCCGGAGCAGCTGTACCACCAGCCCGCCAGCCGCGACCACGCAGACCGCAGCCAGCACCAGGATGCGGCGCCGAGGATCGTAGGCACTGCGGGTCGGACCCGAGTGCGTCATGAGGACTCGCCCCGGCCGACTCGTGGCGCCGGTCCCAGCTCGGCCGCGGGGATGGGTCGGAGGTAGGTCACCACCTCGGGCTCGATCATGCCGAGCTGGTGCAGAGCGACCTGACGGATCCGCTCCGGAGCCTCGAGCTCCGCCACTTGGAAGCGCAGCCGCTGGTTGGCCCGGGTGGCCTCGACCACCTCGGCGTCGAGACCGTCGAGGGTGCTCTGGTTCCGCACGATGAGCGCCTGGAACCCGACCAGCCCGAACAGCACCACCAGCGCCAGAGCTGCCATCACCACCGTCGTGAGCCGCAGCGGGTGCCGGGGCGCGCCGACCGGCGTCAGCGCCGGCCCTGCGGCGACGCTCTCGGGCGTGCGCTCGGGAGCCTGAGGGAGCGGCGGAGTCACGAGACCTGCCCCACCCGCTCGAAGCTGCGGAGCCGCGCCGAGGAGGCGCGCGGGTTGCGGGCCCGCTCCGCGGCATCCGGGGTCCGGCCCCGCCGGTGGAGCAGTACCACGGTCGGCTGGTCCGACTCCGGTAGCGGCAGCCCCCGCGGGGTGTGCCGATCGAGACCGGCCGCTCTGCGCAGGCGTCGCTTGACGATCCGGTCCTCGCCGGAGTGGTACGACAGCACCGCACCCCGCCCGCCGGGGCGGAGGCGGTCGATCGCCCGATCCAGGGCGGGCCCGAGCACGTCGAGCTCGCGGTTGACCGCGATGCGCAGCGCCTGGAAGGTTCGCCGGGCCGGGTGCCCGGGCGCGCGCCGTGACGGGGCCGGCATGGCGTCGCTGACCACGTCGGCCAGCTCGACGGTGGTCCTCAGCGGCCGATTGGCGACGATCGCCCTGGTGATCCGGCGGGCATGACGTTCGTCGCCGTAACGCCGGAGGAGATCTGCAAGCTCGCTTTCGTCCACGCTGTTGACGATGTCGGCGGCCGTGGGACCCGACGTCGGGTCCATGCGCATGTCGAGCGGGCCGGGGTGGCGGAAGCTGAAGCCGCGACCGCCCTCGTCCAGCTGATGGGACGAGACGCCGAGGTCGAAGAGCACCCCGTCGATGGCGCCTATCCCAAGGGTGTCGAGCTGTGCGTCGAGGTCCTCGAAGCCCGAGTGGACCAGATTCACCCGCTCCCGGTGGGCCTCGAGGGTCGCCCTGGCCGCGGCCAAGGCTTCGGGATCCCGGTCCAGGCCGACCAGCCGGAGCGCCGGGTGGTCATCGAGGATGGCCCGGGCGTGGCCACCACCACCGACGGTGGCGTCGAGCAGCACTCCCTCCTCGACGGGTTCGAACACCTGACATACCTCCCTGACCATCACCGGTTCGTGCTCGAACGGCGAGCTCACGACGCGACCAGGACCGGCGGCTGACCCTGAGGCAG
>JBFINV010000133.1:0-6611 GCA_041611015.1 Acidimicrobiales bacterium
ACGGCCAGCAGGGTGGCTGCAGCCAGCCCCCGTCGCCCGGCCGGCCAGGTGGCGCTCAGCGGGTCACCCGACGACCTTGGAGAGGACCTGGCCCAGCAGCTCGACCGGCTCGATCTCGTGACCGTTGGTCACCATGCTGCAGGTGAAGCCGTCGATGCCGAGGCTCATGTTCTCCGAGAGCTCCTCGGCCACCTCGTCGGGGCCGCCCAGGACCACCATGGCGAGGATGGCCCGGCGACTCTCGTCGTCCAGGGCGTCGAGGTCCATGCCCCTGGCGCCGAAGTAGCGGCGGGCGGCGTCGTAGGCGTCGTCGTGGGTCTCGCCGATCACCACGTTGCGGTGGTAGCTGACGGTGATCTCCGAGCGGTCCCGGCCCAGCCGCTGGCAGTGCGCGGCCAGGGCGTCGAGCTTGCGGGGGACCTCGTGGGGCTCGCAGATGATGTTGGACTCGTCGGCGTACTGGGCCACCATGCGAAGGGTCTTCTTCTCGCCGCTGCCGCCGATCATCACCGGCACCCGGCTGAGCGGGACGGGCGAGTTGATGACGTCGGCCACCTGGTAGTGCTTGCCATCGAGGGTCGGGCGCTCGCCCCGCAGCATCGGGATGATGATCTGCAGGGCTTCCTCCAGCTTCTCGAAGCGCTCGGTGAAGGTGCCGAACTCGTAGCCCATGGCCTGGTGCTCGAGCTCGAACCAGCCGGCACCGATGCCCAGCTGGGCCCGACCGCCGGACACCACGTCGAGGGCGGAGATGATCTTGGCCAGGTACGCCGGGTTCCGGTAGGTGTTCCCGGTGACCAGGGCGCCGAGGCGCACCGTGTCGGTGTGCTGGGACAGCGCCGACAGGAGGGTGTAGCACTCGAACATCTCGTGCTCGGGCGGGCCGAGCATCGGCAGCTGGTAGAAGTGGTCCATCAGCAGCACGGTGTCGAAGCCCGAGCGGTCGGCGGCCGCCGCCTGGGCCGCCACGTTCGCGAAGAGGTCCTCGGGCGCCACTCCCGGGTAGGTGAAGGTCGGGATCTGGTAGCCGCGTACGGTCATGGTGTGCTCCTCGCCGTGGATGGTCGGGCCCGGGCCAGGATATGCCGCATGTCGTCGTGGACTCTCGTGGCCGCCTCCGACGCCGGCAGGGCCCACAGCGCCGACGAGCACACCTCCAGGCCCAGCGGGCAGGTCACGCCGATGGCGTCGAGGTTCTCGATCATCTCGACCAGCGCGAACTCGCCCCGGCCCGGCGAGCGCCGGTTGGTGACGGTGTCGGTCAGGTAGTCGTCGTCCTCGGGCTCGATGGTGCCGTCGTTGAGCTGCACCGCGTACACCCGGTCGCCGGGGAAGCGCAGCACCTCGCTCATGTCGTTGGTGGAGCGGGTGAGGTGCCAGCTGTCGACGCAGAAGCCGGCGTTGGGGCGGTCGGCGCGCTCGACCATCTCGAGGGCCTGCGACGCTTTCTCGATGTCGGTGATGGCCGGCACGAACTCCAGGCCGACCCGCACGCCGTGGTCGGCCGCCCGGTCGCAGAGCGCCGCCAGCAGGGGAGCGCCCGCCTCCGGGGTGCCCACCTCCCAGCCGATTGCCTGCAGGTAGGGGCAACCGAACCTGTCGGCCAGCTCCCAGGCGGCAGCCTCGAAGGCCTCGGCCTCCTCGTCCCGGGGCCGGCCCAGCCGGGCCACCTCCATACCGGCGAGCCGGATGCCGGTCTCGGCCAGCGCCCCCTCGAACCGCTCCACGTGGTCGGGGTCCTGGCGCATCGCCATCCAGCGGCGGACGAACAGACCGATGCCGGCGAAGCCTGCCGCCGCGGCTGCGTGGACCCGGACCACCGGATCCTCGTCGCGCGGCCGGCTCATGTGGTCCCACACCAGGTCGTCGGGCCCGAGCGGGACCGGGGAGCTCACGGCCGGGGGCGAGCTCAGGTTCCGGCCGGCTCGAGGGCCTGGAGCGCCTCGGTCACGAACTCGCTCACGCCCTCGTCGAGCCGGCGCCGGTGGAACCCGGCCCGGGCCACCACCCGGGCGTCCTGGCGTTCGGCCCAGTCGGCCAGCTTGCGCAGCGACTGCTTGGGGCTGATCTCGTAGGTGACGAACACCGCCACCGGCCGGTGGGCGATGGACGGCAGGGTCATGAGCTTGCCGATCTGGCCGGGCCGGGCGCCGAGCCCGAACAGGCCGTCGGTCCAGGTCCCGATGAACAGCAGGTCGGCCCGGAGCACGAACTGGGCGTCGAAGTTGGTGACCGGGTAGACGCCGCAGGTGGTGTCGTGGTTCTCCAGCTCGGCGGCGATGCGGTGCGCCGCCCGCTCGGTCCCGCCCCGAAGGCTCTGGTACAGCACGGCCACGTCCATGGACGGCGAGCTTAGTGCCAGCGAGCATGGTGCCAGGTGGCGAGCACGACCCTGCCCCGGTCATGGGTGGGCTGCCGCGAATCGGGGCGCGCACTGTTGCGGTGGGCCGGTGGAGGTCGGCGGGGGTGGGTCGACCCCAGGCGCTCGGGCGCGTGCGGGGCGTCGCGCAGGTGGGGTTTCCTGGGGGGTGGCAGGTCGGGTGGTCCAGTGGCCGGTGGGGCCTCGGGTGAGGGTGTGGTTTCGTTCGTGGATGCCGATGTGGCAGGGGCCGCAGAGCAGGGCCAGGTTGTCGATGTCGGTGGGGCCTCGGTCGGGGGCGAGGTAGGGGATGATGTTGGTGGACCTCGCACGAGCCGTGGTGGGCTCCGCAGAGCACGCAGCCTCGGTCGCGGGCGACCAGTGCGGTTCGTTGGGCGGGGGTGGCGGTGCGGATGGACCGTCCATGCCAGAGGGGCTGGCCGTCGCGGTCGCAGACCAAGCCGACGAGGTCGGCGTGGCAGCGGTAGCGCTCCAGGAGGGTGGCGGCGATCGGGCCCGCGCCGACCAGCTGGGCGGGTGGGGCGCCGGCGACGCCGGCAAACGTGTCGACGCTGGCGGTGATGACGATGGTGGGCCGGCTGGGGCCGTTGCCGGCTGGGCTGCCGGTGATGGCGGCGACGGCGGCGTCGAAGCGCCGCTGGCTGGCGCTGCGGGGGTGCCGGCCGTGGGGCAGATCTCGGCCGCCGTCGACGCGGTAGAGGCGGTCGGCGGCTGCTTCGATGGTCCGCCAGGCCACGTCGATGCTGGCCAGGTCGCCGGCAAGGGTGATGGATGCCAATCCGTCGGCGGTGGTCGTCTTGCGGGCGCCGCGGAGCCGGCGTTGACGGTGGTGCTCGGTCTCGACGTCGTCGGGGCTGAGGCGCTCGTTCACCCAGCGGTCGGCCACGCTGCGGGCCTGGTCTGCGGACACCGATGTCAGCTCGTCGAGCAGCGCCGGATCGCGGGCGGCTGCGCCGCTGCTGCGACGGGCGGCGGCGGCGATGGCGTCGACGTGATCGGCGCCGATCATGCCGGCGGCGAGCCGTTCGGCGATCTGGTCGTTCTCGGCGATGGCGCGAGCCCGGTTGACCCGACGGCGCTGCTCGATTCTCGATACCCCACAGCCCCGGGCCAGTGCGTACGCCCGACGGGCTGCTCCTCTGGCATAGGGATCGCCGACCACGTTGGCCGCCAGCGCTCGGGCATCACCGGCGTCGAGCCGCCGCCGAAGCCGCTCGGATGCCGCCAACCGCGCCCTGGCATCGAGAGAGTCCAGCCAGCCGAACACCACCTCGACGGCGGTCTCGACCGGGCCCGCGAGGCTGGCCGTCCCGGCTGACGGTCCTGGCCCGCTCAACTCATCGAACACATGTTCGACCATGGGCACAGCTTACGAGAGCGGTATGACAGTCAAGGGCGAGCACGCCTCCGACGATGTCCGAACCGACGCCGCCCAGCCCTCATCGACAGCTCGGTCCAGCCATGGTCGAGCGGCAGCCGACACCGGTCCCCCGGTCATCGGGTTGGCGCACCACCCGATCCGGACTGCCGGATTGCGCGCTGACTCGAGGCAGGAGAGGCGCCTCTCTTGGCATGCGTGCCGGTGAGGGTCTCGTATCATCCTCCCGTGGGCACCCTCGCGGACCACGAGGGGCCTCTGGGAGGCTGGCCGGCTTGGGCCGGCCATCGCTGTCGCGATCTGCTTGGTGATGGCCGGCGCTGGCGCAGCCTTTCGCGTTCGTCGAACATCAGTGTCGCCGAATGCGTACCGTCTGGCCATCGTCGGTCCTGGTTTCACCATGTTGGGTGCCGCGGCCGGGGTAGTCCCAACGGAGACCGACGGTGGATACAACATCTGCGGACCCGTACTGCACATCTTCCGAGATGACAGCGAACACTGCGGCAGTGCGATGAGTCCACTTCCGGCCGTCGTCGCCGCTGCCCTTGCCGTGGGACTGCTCGCCTTCGGAGCAGCCGCAGCTGCCGGATGGAAGGAACGCGAGGTGCCACGGAGCACGCACGATCCGGCCCCCCGTCCGTAGGGCTTGTCGACCTCGCGCTTGTCGAGTGGCTGGCCCGGCCATGGCGAGCAGAACGGGACTCTGGGCGCGGCTCGCAGTCAGCGGAGCGGCTCGGTTGGTGCGCGGTGAAAAACGCTCAGGAGTCGCGAGAGTGCTCCACTCCTGGCCCTGCGTCAGGTCGGTTCTTGGTACGGCGGGGCGGGGTCGTACTGGATGTAGCGCTGGACGGTGCGGGCGTGGTCCGGGCCGTGGAGCTCGCCGATCAGCCACAGGGCCATGTCGATCCCGGCCGAGACCCCCTGGCTGGACACCACGTTGCCGTCGCGGACCCAGCGCTGGTCGCGGACGACCGTGCAGTCGCCCCGGGCCTCGAGCGCGTCCTCGAACCCCCAGTGGGTGGCCACCCGCTTGCCCTTCGCCACGCCCGACGCCACCAGCAGCAACGAGCCGGTGCACACGCTGGTGGCCCACTGCGCCGACCCACCGACGTCGCGCAGCCAGGCAAGCAGGTCCTCGTTCTCGACCTCGCGGCGGGTCCCCATGCCGCCGGGGACGACGATCACGTCGAGGTCGGGGTGGTCGGCGAGGGTGTGGTCCGGGACGATCCGCATGCCCTTGTGGCAGCGCACCGGCTCGGCCGAGGCCGCGATGGTGACCGCCCGGTCGCGCGCCTCGCCGCCGGCCTCGTCGAGCACCATGGCCGAGGCGGTGACCACCTCCCAGGGGCCGACGATGTCGAGCTCCTCGGCGTCGTCGAACAACACGAACCCGAAGGTGGTCATCGCGTTCCTCCGCGGTCGGGCGGGCTCAACCGGCGAGCAGCTTCTCGATGGCTTGTTCGGCCAGCTCGCCCCCGACGGGTTCGCTGGCGTGCAGCTTGCTGAGCCAGGTGGTTGACACGTAGCCCGCCGACACCGCGCCGACGTCCTCGTCGACCGGGTGGTCGATCACCTCCTTGGGGCCCCACTCGAAGCGCAGGTAGTAGGCGTCCTCGTGGCCCTCCTTGGGGACGACGTCGACGGTGGTCATCGTCCGCGACACCATCGACGCCACCTCGGTCCGGCGCCAGCCTTTGATGTCGTGCAGCTCCAGGTTGGGGACGTTGATGTTGAGACAGCCCGGCTCGGGCAGCGGGTCGGCGGCCACGCTGGCGACCGCGGCGGTCGCCACCTCCGCGGCAACGTGCCACTTCTGGTTCTTGATCATGTCGTCCCAGGCCTGGCCCATCACGCTGCCGGTGTCGACGGCCTGACTGACCGCGATCCCGGTGACCCCGCCGTTGCGGGCGGTGATGGCGGCCCCGATGGTGCCGGAGTGATACACGGCCCGGCCCACGTTCGCACCGGGGTTGATCCCGGACACCACCAGGTCGAAGGGGTCGCCGAGGGCGCCCAGGCGGGCGAACATCACACACAGCGCCGGCGGTCCGCTGATGGCCCAAGCGGTGTCGATCCCGGCGATGTGGGCCCGGTGCATCTCCGGCCGCAGCATGTGGAGCGCGCCGAAGGCCGACGAGGTGCCGGAGTACTCGCCGTCGGGGGCGGCCACCACCACCTCGCCGAAGGGCAGCATGGCCCGGGCCAGGACGTGCAGACCGACCGAGTCGATGCCGTCGTCGTTGGTCACCATGATGCGCACGGCGGCCACCCTACTGGCGTGGCTGGGACTCCCCTCGGGACTCCCCTCGGGCGTCCGCTCAACGCGCCGGGCGTCGTGCCGATGGGTCCGCCGTGGATCTGCAACAGCCCGCCACCCGTCCGACGACAGCGCCTGCGGCGACGTCCCCACCGGCCGTGCTGGTGGTCAGCACCGACCTGGACGGCCGGATCAGCGGCGTCGCCGGGCGCTGGCCGGGGGCCGGCGTGGCCGCCACCAGCCAGCTCACCGACCTGGTGCACACCCGCAACCACGACCTGCTGGAGCGGGTCTCGGCCTGGGTGAGCGGTGGGGGCTCGGTCGAGCGCGGCGTCGGGGTGCAGGTCCGCACGAGGGAGGGCTGGAACGAGGCCACGGTGACCGCGGTGAGCCTCGACGGGAACGGGGTGCGGTGGTGCTTCAGCCCCGTGCTCGCCGACCCGATGCGCGCCGCAGTGGCGGCCGTGACCGAGGACCGCGACGTGGCTGCCGTCCTCGACGTGGCCCTTGGAGCCTTCGCCGATGCCGGCACGACGGCCTGGGCCACCGTGCACTACGACCGTGACGAGCACGACCGGTACCGGGCCGTGGTGGCC
>JBFINV010000134.1:0-6448 GCA_041611015.1 Acidimicrobiales bacterium
CGCGCCTCCGGTGTCGTCGAACTCCAGCTTCTACGACAGCGCCGAGTTCGACCAGGCCATCGCCGACGGCAAGTCGGCCTTCGCCGCATCGGGTGACCTGAACGACGCCATCCCGTTCTACCAGGCCGCAGAGGACGACATCTGCGAGAACGTCGCCATCATGCCGATCCACTTCGGCAAGAACACCTACGTCTGGACCGAGAACGTCGACAACGTGTTCAAGGACGCCCTCGGCAACATGAACTGGGTCGAGATGGAGGGCGGCGACATCGTCGGCGCCGTCGGCGAGCCCGAGCACCTGGCTCCTCCCGTCTCCAACGAGTCCGAGGCCATCGAGGTCCTCGAGATCCTGTTCAGCCAGCTGGTCGAGTACGACCACCGCACCAGCGAGCCCTCCAACGTCGTCGCCGAGGACATCACGACCGACGACGGCGGCAAGACCTGGACCATCACCATCGCCGACGGCTGGACGTTCCACAACGGCGAACCGGTGACGTCCGAGTCGTTCGTGAATGCCTGGAACTGGACGGCCACGGCTGCCAATGCGGCGGCCAACAACGGCTTCATGGCTGTCATCGAGGGGTGGGAGGCCATGAACCCACCGTCCGAGGAGGAAGGCGAGTAGTCCTCCGAGATCCACGGATCTCAACGTGACTTCCGGGAGCGGGGGTGGCCGAGCGGCCGCCCCCGCTCCCCCTTTTCGGCTTCCTCCACCCGAGTGGGGGGCGCGATACCCTCGTGCGGGCACGACGCCGGAGGAGGGGTGAGTGGGCCGGTACCTGATCAGGCGCATGCTCCAGTTCATCCCGGTCTTCTTCGGCGCCACCTTCTTGATCTTCGCCATGGTCTTCGCCATCCCTGGCGACCCGATCCGGGCCCTCGCCGGCGAGCGCCCCCAGCCCGAGAGCGTCCGCGAGACCCTGGCAGAGCGCTACAACCTCGACGATCCGCTCGTCGTTCAGTACGGGAAGTACCTCGGCAACGTGGTCCAGGGGGACTTCGGCACCGACTTCCGGGGCCGCGAGGTCAGCGAGATCATGAGCGAGCGGATCCCCCGCACCGCCCGCCTGGCCCTCATCGCCTTCGTGTTCGAGATCGTCCTGGGACTCACGGCCGGGGTGATCGCCGGCCTCAGACAGAAGGGATTCGTCGACACCCTCGTCCTGGTCACCACGCTCACCGTGATATCGATACCCATATTCGTGCTGGGCTACATCGCCCAGATCTACCTCGCCCTCGAGCTGGGCTGGTTCCCGGTGGCGGGCATCCAGCAGGGCTGGCGGTCCTACCTGCTCCCGGGCATGGTGCTGGGCTCCGTGTCGCTGGCCTACGTCGCCCGCCTCACCCGGGCCAGCCTGGTGGAGAACCTCCGGGCCGACTACGTGCGCACCGCGACGGCCAAGGGCCTGAGCCGGGGCCGGGTGGTCGGGGTCCACACCCTGCGAAACTCCCTGATCCCGGTGGTGACCTACCTCGGCGTCGACCTGGGGGCCCTGATGGGCGGGGCCATCGTCACCGAGTCGATCTTCAACATCCCCGGCCTCGGGGGCCTGGTCTTCGACGCCATCATCCGCCAGGAGGGCACGATCGTGGTCGGGGTCACCACCTTCTTGGTCCTCATCTACATGATCACCAACCTCCTCGTCGACATCCTCTACGCCGTGCTCGACCCGCGGATCCGCTATGAGTGAGACGATCGCCGAGCCCGAGTCCGAGCTACCCGAGCTCCCGGACTCGCTCCAGGAGCCGGTGTCCGAGCGCACCGGCTCGCTCTGGTCCGACGCCTGGATCCAGTGCCGGCGCCGACCGCTGTTCTGGATCTGCATCACCATCATCGCCATACTGCTGACCGCAGCCATCTTCCCCGGGCTGTTCACCTCCTCGGATCCCCGAGAGTGCCTGCTCAGTCGCTCGCTGCAGACGCCCAGCTCCGAGCACTGGTTCGGCACCGACCTGCAGGGCTGTGACTACTACGCCCGCACGGTCTACGGGGCCCGGGTCAGCATCTCGGTCGGGTTGTTGGTCACCACCATCGCCACAACCATCGCCATCGTCGGAGGCTCGATCGCGGCGTACTACGGGGGCATCCTGGACACCCTCATCGCCCGCCTGGCCGACATCTGGTTCGCCATCCCCACCGTGCTCGGGGGGATCGTCCTGCTCACCGTCATCGAGGAGCGCTGGCCCCGCAACATATTGACCGTCTCCGTCGTCCTGGCCATCTTCGGCTGGCCCACGATGCTGCGCCTGGTCCGGTCCTCGGTGCTGAGCGTGAAGGAGACGGAGTACGTCGATGCCGGCCGGGCCCTGGGTGCCAGCAACTTCCGCATCATCACCCGACACATCCTGCCCAACGCCATCACCCCGGTCATCGTCTACGCCACCATCACCGTCGGTGTCGTCATCGCGGCCGAGGCCACGTTCTCGTTCCTGGGGGTGGGGCTGCGCCTACCGTCCATCTCCTGGGGCCTGATGATCGCCGGCGCCGACGACCGCATCCGGACATCGCCGCATCTGTTGTTGTTCCCGGGCGCGGTCCTCAGCGTCACGGTCTTCGCATTCATCCTGCTCGGCGACGTGCTCCGCGACGCCCTGGACCCCAAGCTCCGATGACAGATTCCGGCACCCAGACATCGGCGCCCCTGCTCGACGTCGACAACCTCCACGTGGAGTTCCGCACCGACGCCGGCGTGGTCCAGGCGGTCAACGGGCTCAGCTACCGGGTCGACGGGGGCGAGACCGTCGCCATCCTGGGCGAGTCCGGCAGCGGCAAGTCCGTGAGCGCCCACGCCATCATGGGCATCATCGACTCCCCGCCGGGCTTCGTGACCGACGGCGCCATCCGCTTCCGGGGCACCGACCTGCTGAAGCTGAGCGAGAACGACCGGCGCGACACACGCGGCGAGAAGATAGCGATGGTCTTCCAGGACGCCCTCACCGCGCTGAATCCGGTCTTCACCGTCGGGTGGCAGATCGCGGAGATGTTCCGCCAGCACCGGGGAATGGCCAAGAAGGCAGCCAAGGCCAAGGCCGTCGAGCTGATGGACCGGGTGAAGATCCCCGCAGCAGACATCCGCGTGAACGCCTACCCCCACGAGCTGTCGGGCGGGATGCGCCAGCGGATCATGATCGCCATGGGCATCGCCCTCGACCCCGACGTCCTCATCGCCGACGAGCCCACCACCGCGCTCGATGTCACCGTCCAGGCCCAGATCATGGGCCTTCTCGCCGAGCTGCAACAGGAGACCGGGATGGGGCTGATCCTCATCACCCACGACCTGGGGGTGGTGGCCGAGGTGGCCGACCGGGTGGTGGTGATGTACGCCGGACGGGAGGTGGAGAAGGCCGGCATCCACCAGCTCTACGGTGCGCCCCGGCACCCCTACACCGACGGGCTGATGCACTCGATCCCCCGCACCGACGTCCGACTCGAGCGCCTCGAGCCCATCGTGGGGTCGCCACCGGACCTGCTCCACATCCCGTCGGGCTGCGCCTTCCGCCCTCGCTGCCCCCACCAGCAGCCACGATGCGTCACCGAGGTCCCCGAGTTGCGCCCCATCGAGGGCGAGGACCGCGAGACCGCCTGTCACTTCGCGGAGGAGATCTTCTCCGTGGGCGCCGAGGGGACGGTCGTGTGAGCTGGGCCAGCCCCTCGAACCGCGAGCCCATCCTGTCGGTCCGGGACCTCGTCAAGCACTTCCCGATCACCCGAGGCATCGTCTTCAAGCGCCGGATCGGCACGGTCCGCGCCGTGGACGGCGTCAGCTTCGACCTCCACCCCGGTGAGACCCTGGGCCTGGTGGGCGAGTCGGGCTGCGGCAAGAGCACGACGGCGCGGACCATCCTGCGCCTCGAGGACCCCACCAGCGGCGTGGCCGAGTACCAGGGCCGGAACATCTTCGACATGAGCGGCCGGGAGTTGCGGCTGCTGCGCCGCGAGATCCAGGTGATCTTCCAGGACCCCTACGCATCGCTCAACCCCCGCATGACCGTTGGCGACATCGTCGGCGAGGGCTGGCGCATCCATCCCGGCGTGATCGCCAAGAAGGACCAGCGAGGCCGGATCCAGGAGCTGCTCGAGCTGGTCGGGCTCAACCCCGACCACATCAACCGCTATCCCCACCAGTTCTCCGGGGGTCAGCGCCAGCGCATCGGGATCGCCCGAGCCCTGGCGCTCGAGCCCAGCGTGATCATCGCCGACGAGCCGGTCTCCGCGCTCGACGTCTCGGTGCAGGCCCAGGTGGTGAATCTCCTCGAGGACCTGCAACGAGAGCTGGGGCTGGCCTACCTCTTCATCGCCCACGATCTCTCCGTGGTCCGCCACATCTGCGACCGGGTCGCGGTCATGTACCTGGGCAAGATCGCCGAGATCGGCGACTCGACCGACGTCTACGACCGCACCGGCCACCCCTACACGACCGCGCTGCTGTCGGCAGTGCCGGTCCCGGACCCGGCCAAGCGGGACACCACCAACCGGATCCTGCTCGAGGGCGACGTCCCCAGTCCGGCCAACCCACCCTCGGGCTGCCGGTTCCGCACCCGCTGCTGGAAGGCCACCCAGACCTGCGCCGACGTCGAGCCCGAGCTGGAGGACCGGGGGGAGGGCCATCCGGTCGCCTGCCACTACCCCGAGGTCCCGGCGCCGGTCTGACGAGCTGGCTCAGGCGCCTTCGGGGGTGGCCGTGGGGACCGCAGTCGGCGCCGGTGTGGGCGTCGGCGCCGGCTCCTCGGCCTCGGTCGACGCGGAGGCGATGAGCGCGAGGGCCTCGTCGAGCAGCGTCTGCGCCTCCTCGACCAGCTGCTGATACCGCCCCAGGTCCCCTTCGGCGAGGGCCTCCTCGGCAGCGGCGAACGCCTCCTGGGCCCGCTGGAGCAGGGCTTGCACATCAGCTGGGGGAACCACGATCTCGGGCGGCGTCGGCTGGGGCGTGGGCGTGGCGGTCGGGCCCGGGGTCGGGGCCGGCGTGGGCGAGGCCTGCCCATCAGGCGGTTCGATGGGGTCGGGCGCGTCGTCGGGGGTGTCGACCTCGAGGACCTCCCCCGACAGCGGCGACGTGACCCCGTTGCAGTCCTCGTCGAGGCCGCTCTCGGGGACGAACAGCGCCCCCAGGGCCAGCTCCAGGGTGGGGCAGATACGGACGCTGGTGTCGTAGGCGACGATGACCGAGCGCACTGCGGGCAGGTTGCCGTTGACCTCCACGTAGAGCGGCCGGATGTACAGGATGCGCTCCTCCCCGTCGGGAGTGTCCAGCGGCACCAGCAACATGTTGCCCAGGCGGACGTCGGACCCGGTCTGTCCCAACAGGGTGGTCCGGGTGGCCACGGTGCTGTTCGACAGCATCGCGGCGTTGGCCAGCACCGGCCCGTCCACCGAGGTACCCGGCACGTTGTAGGACACCAGGCTCTGGTCGCCGTTCTCGTCGATCCGGGCCACCATGAACGCGGTGAGCTCCTGGCGGCTGTCGTCGGCGGAACGAGGCACGAAGGGGCGCACCAGGAGGAACTCCTGGTCGGTCTCGCCGGGCAGGCGCATCTGCACGTAGTACGGGGCGATGCGGTCGCCGGTGGTCACGGTGGCGAGTCCGGTGGCGGTCGTGGTCGGGCTGGCGCCGGTGCTCTCCAGCTCCGCGCCGGGGTCGAGGGCCACGGACCACGCCGCTGCGGGATCGAAGAAGTCGGCTGCGTTGTCGAGCTGGTAGCGGGCCCACATGTTGGTCTGGATCCGGAACAGGTCCTCGGGGTAGCGCAGGTGGCTGCGCAGCTCGTCGCTCATCTCCGACTGGTCGGTGAAGAGGTTCGGGAACGCCTTGGCGTAGGCCCGGACGATGGGGTCGTCGGGCTCCACGACGTAGAAGGTGACGTCGCCGTTGTAGGCGTCGACGACCACCTTCACCGAGTTGCGCACGTAGTTGAAGCTGCTGCGCAGGTCGCTGCGCGACGCCAGCGAGCTCCGGTCCGCGCCCTGGGAGTACGGGTAGTTGTCGGTGGTGGTGTAGGCATCGATGATGTACACGATGCGGCCGTCGACGATGGCCGGGTACGGGTCGGCGTCGAGCTCGAGGAAGGGCGCCAGCTGGCTGGCCCGGGCCCGGACATCGCGGTTGTAGATGATGCGCGAGTCCTGGTTGATGAGTCCGGAGAACAACACGTTGGCGTCGCCGAAGCGCAGGGCGAACGCCAGGCGCCTGATCATGCCGCGGGCTTCCACGCCGTCGTTGCCGCTGTAGGCGAACTCCTGGTTCTGCCCCGACTGGCTCTCGCACGCTCTCGGGTCCTCGATCTCGTCGGCCGAGATCGACGACTCGTCGCCGCGCAGGGCGAAGTCCACCTCGCAGCGCTCGGTGCCAACGATGGCGTAGGAGCCCAGGTCCTCACCGACGTAGATGCGGGGCTGGAACTCCTCGTCGGGCTCGAGGCCCACGTCGATGCGGGCGCCCTCGATCTCCGA
>JBFINV010000135.1:0-6413 GCA_041611015.1 Acidimicrobiales bacterium
CTCGACGACAAGGTCCTGGCCGAGTGGAACGGTCTGATGCTCGCCAGCCTGGCGGAGGCCGCCCTGGCCACCTCCAACCACCAGTGGCTGGCCGCAGCCACCAAGAACGGCCGGTTCCTGCTGGCCAACCTGCGCCGGGAGGACGGGCGCTGGTTGCGCTCGTGGCAGCCGGGACACGACGGCAGCGGGGGTCGAGCCCAGCACCTGGCCTTCGCCGCCGACCTCGCGGCGCTGACCGACGGCTTCACCCGCCTGGCCGAGGCGTCCGGGCAAGCCCGGTGGGTGAGCGCGGCCATCGACTGTGCGGACCAGCTCCTCGACCTGTTCTGGGACGACGAGCGGGGTGGGGTGTTCACGACCGGACGCGACGCCGACGAGCTGATCTGCCGACCCAAGGACCTGGCCGACAACGCCATCCCTTCCGCCAACAGCGCGACCGCGGTGGCGCTGCTCCGGCTGGGGGCGCTGACCGGCAACGAGCGCTATCGCCGCCGAGCCCTCGACACCATGCGGCTCCTGGCCCCGCTGGCCACCAACCATCCGGCGGCGTTCGGGCACCTGATGGCCGCGGCCGACATGGTCGACCACGGCTTCAGCGAGGTGGTGATCCCCGGCGAGGAGCACGAGCTGCTCGACGTGGTCCGGCCTCGCCACCTCCCGGCCACGGTCCTGGCCTGGGGCGAGGCGTACGACTCGCCGCTGTGGGACGGTCGAGAGCGCGGGAAGGCGTACGTGTGCCGCGGCTTCAGCTGCGGGCTACCGGCTTCGACGCCGGCGGAGCTCGAAGCCCAGCTCGACGAGATCTGAGCCTGGCCGGGCCTCAGGCGGCGGCCTTCTCCAGGATGTGGACGCCGCAGGCCGAGGCCAGGCCGATCACGTGGGCCAGCCCCACCCGGGCCCCCTCGATCTGGCGGTCGCCGGCCTCGCCCCGGAGATGGGTGACGATCTCGTGGATGTTGGCGATGCCGGTGGCGGCAATGGGGTGGCCCTTGGACTGGAGTCCCCCGGACACGTTCACCGGCGTGGGCCCGTCCCGCCAGGGGGCACCGGACTCGAAGAAGTCGACCGCGCCTCCCTCTGCGCACAGCCCCAGGTTGTCGTAGTGGACCAGCTCGGCGGTGGCGAAGCAGTCGTGCAGCTCGACCAGGTCGAGGTCCTCGGGGCCCACCCCGGCGGCCTCGTAGGCCTGGGTGGCGGCAGCCCGGGTGAGGGTGTTGACGTCGGGCAGGACCTGGCAGCCCGGCTGATAGGGATCGGAGGTGAGCACCGATGCCGAGATCTTCACCGCCCGCCGACGCTGCTCGCCAGACAGGGTGCGCAGCTTGTCGTCGCTCACCACCACCATGGCCGCGGCGCCGTCGCAGTTGGCCGAGCACATCGGTCGCGTGTTGGGGTAGGCGATCATGACGTCGTTCATGATCTCGTCCAGCGTGAACCGCTTCTGGTAAGCCGCCAGCGGGTTGAGCGTGGAGTGAGCGTGGTTCTTCTCGGAGATGCGGGCGAACAGCTCGAAGCTGGTGCCGCCGTACTTGTGGCCGTACTCCATGCCGATCTGGGCGAAGACCCCGGGCATGATGCCCGTGCCGATGCGGCCCTCGACGGGGCCGATCGCGCCGAAGCGGCCCTCGGGCTGCCACGTGTCGGACTCGCGACCGGCCCCGCCTTGGCCGAGGAGCCCGGCGCCTGCCAGCTTCTCGGTGCCGACGGCCAGGCCCATGTCTGTCTCACCGGCCTTGATCGCCATGACGGCCACCCGCAGGGCGGTCGCACCGGTGGCGCAGGCGTTGGCGACGTTGAACACGGGTATCCCGGTCTGGCCGATCTGCTTCTGCAGCTGCTGGCCGATGCTTCCGTTGGCGCTCATCAGGCTGCCGATGCCGAGGACGCCGATGTCGGCCATGGTGACCCCACCGTCGGTCAGGGCTCCCATCGCGGCCTCGGCAGCGAGGTCGACGACGTCGTCGTCGGGGCGCTTGCCGAACTTCGTCATGCAGGATCCCAGGACCCAGATGTCGTCGGTTGCCATGATCAGTCCTTCGGTTCGGTTGCGGGGGCGAACCCGTAGCCGATGGCCTCGGTGCCCCCGGCGTCGGTGCCCATGGAGTAGGTGCGCAGCTCGACCTCCATCCCCAGGCTGACGTGGTCCGGGCTGGGCTCCACGTCGACCAGGGTGCAGCGGACCGCGGTGCCGTCGCAGTCGACCACGGCGGACACGAAGGGCTCGGGTCCCACGGTCACGATCGAGAAGCTGGTGACCACCCCCCGATCTGCCACCCGGACCTGGTCGAAGTCGGTGCCGAAGCAGGCGGCACACGCGTTGCGGCGGTCGAAGTACCGAGCCGCGCAGTCGGTGCACTCGTTGGCGCGCAGATACGGCGGGTCGTCGAGTACCAGGTACTCGACGTAGGGAATCTGCTGCGGCGGGCTCTGGCTCGCCGCCTCGGTGGTGGGCATCGGCCCTCCGGTACGCATTCGTCGCGCATGGACCCTAGCGCCCTCGCCCCTCGAACGACGCCCCGTCAGCCGGGCGGCGGGACCGGACGAGCCTGGCCGCCACCGACCCACCGGACCCGATGCAGCACCGCATCCAGCGACGGCCGGCCTCGAGCCGCAGAGCCGCTCGGACGGTCCTCCGGTGACCGGTGGCCCAACGCGATCGCACCGACGGCGCGCCTGGCCTCGGGCACCCCGAAGGTCGCCCGCACCGCGGCCTCGTGCTCGAAGAGCCCGAAGAACAAGGCTCCGAGTCCGTGGTCCTCGGCGGCCAGGAGCAGCGCCATGGCGGCCATGCCCCCGTCCACCCACCAGTACGGGACCGGCCAGGCCTCCGGGCCCCCGCCGAGCCCGGTCCGGATCTTGTCGGGCTCGCGATAGCGAGCCGGGTAGGCCTCGGGGTCGACGAACAGCAACACCAGGACCGGTGCCCGCAGCAGGCCCGGCCACCGGAAGGACGCTCGTCGGCTCGGAGGGAGGGTCACTTCCCAGTACTCCCCGACCTGCGCCGGCCCCTCCAGGACCAGGAACTCGAGGGCGTGGGTGTTGCCGGCCGATGGCGCTCGGCGAGCGGCGTCCACCAACTCGTCGACGACCTCGGGCGCTACCCTCCGGTCGCTGAACGACCGGGTCATGCGGCGGCGGCGGGCCAGGGCGGCCAACCCGCCAGTCGGGCTGGAGGACTCGCTCAGCTGCCGAGCTTCTCGAGGTTCTCGGCCATGGCCCACGCGAACGCGACCAGGTGATCGCCTCGGGCCCGGTCGAGAGCGCCGAACAGGGACACCACCGGAGGATCGATCTGGTCGGACTTCAGCGACTCGTAGTCGAACACACAGGGCTGGTCGAGATCGCCGCGCACCACGAAGCGACGATCGTCGTAACGGTCGGAGTCGACACCGAAGCGCTTGACCAAACGCCGGCCCCAGGCCCGCTCCTCGCCCGAAGGTCGGTGATCGGGCCGGGGCACCACCTCGTCGAGGCTGCCCAGCAGCTCGAAGCCCGACGGCTCCGCGAACCTGGTTCCCACCAGCACGTCCTCGTCCGGGAACGCCATGAGGGCCCGGTGGTACATCTCGGCCATGAGCGCCCGCATCACCGTGGTGCGCTTGCTGTTGCGGCAGACGGCCCCGAGGGCCATGAGCACGCTGGGTGTCCCGCCGATGCGCTCGAGGGTGCTGAAGACGTACCCCTTGAGCCGCCCGTTCTCACGGGCGGTCGTGAGCAGGACCCACTCCTCTGTCTGCTTCGAGAGAAGGCCCACAGAGAACGGGTGCGATGACTCGGCGCTGAGCTCGGCCATCTCGTCGAGCTCGCCGTCGGTCACGGCCGTGCAGTCCTTGGTCTCCACCTCGATCGCCATGCCCAGCAAGCCCCCGATCACTCCGTCCCGGACAGCACTCCAGTCCAGCCGCGCCGGGGGGCATCGTGCAACTCGGTCTCGCGAGGGTTCCGGACCAGCTGCAGAGGTCGTCCGTCGACGTCGCGCGACACTGGAGGGGTGGGAGCCACGGCGCGTCGAGCGAGGCTGGCCGTGTCGCTTGCGGTGCTGGCGACGGTGCTCCATCTGTCCTCACCAGCCGCTCAAGCGTGCTCGTGCGAGTCGTTGCCAGCCAGCTGGTGGGTCGAAAATGCTGACGGGGGGTTCATCGGCTCGCTCGTCGACGAGGCACCCGACCCCGATGCGCACTGGCTCTCGATCTACACCTTCGAGGTGACCGAGTGGGTGAAGGGACGGCTCGAACCCGGCCTCTTCGGAGTCCAGTCGGGCCGGGACGGTGACAGCTGTGGGTTCGAGGTCTCGCGCGGCGCCGAGGTCGCAGTCTTCCTGTTGGTCGAGGGTCAGCACGTCAGCGGCGGTCTCTGCTCGACGCTCCCTGCCGTGTCCGTGCGGGCAACGTTGCGACCCGCGCCTCTGTCCCACGAGCCGGGGCGCTACTTGGCGCCGGGTGATGTCGACCAGGTGTTGGACGCCGCCGGCGGCGTGGTCGCCGCGCATCCGGCTGGTCCCGATCAGCCGTTCGCGTCACTGCACACGCCCTGTGGGGGCTCCCTGGTGGCCGAGCGCCGGCCCGGGGAGGTGGCGATGGTCGACGTCGCCTCGTTCGACGAGGTCGAGGTTCTCCCGTTCCGCAGCCGGGTCACCCAGATCCTCTGCGAGGGGGAGACACGCCTGGTAGTGGCCGGGACTAGGAGCGGGCTACGCGTCCACGACCTGCGAGGACGTGAGCCGATGACCGGCGTGCTCGCCGCCCCGGGACATGCGCACCTCTCGGACGGGCGCCTGCTCTACCTCGCGCGCAGCGCGGGGGCGCTGCCGGGCGGTTGGCGTGAGCTCGACCTGTCCTCGGGCGTCGACCGGTTCGTGAAGGAGGACCTCCGAGCCGAGGGCCAGCTGATGGAGTCGGTGGCCTTCTCGCCGAGCGGCGACCGGATCGCGCTCACGCTGGCCGCCGATGCAGGCGACAACCAGCAGGTCGACGTGGTGGTCATCTCGGTTGCGACCGGCGTGGTCACCCGTCGGGCCATCGACGCGCACCTGGCCAGCATTCACTTCGTCGACGACGATCGGCTGCTCGTCCATCCGGACAGCGGTGGCTTCCCACTCTCCGAGCAGAGCCTGCTGCTCGCCACCGACGACCTCAGCGGCATCGTGCAGTACGCGGAGAACATCCCCTGGGCCACACACCTCGACGGCGACCGCCTGGTGGGACTGGCTCAGGACGCCTTCAAGTCGATCTCCATCAGCGGTGGCGCCATCGAGGTCCTGGCAGAGACGACCGAGCGGTGGGGGCTCGTCGATCTGGTCGAGCCCTTCGAGGTGGCCTCGCCGGGATCAGCACCCGTCACGCCCGCCGACGTCCCGGTCGAGGGCCCTGCAATCGAGGCCTGGGCCGAGCGGCAGGACCCGACGCCGGGCCCGATCGCGGCGGGCGACGCCCAGGATGAGGTCGCGTCCCCGGGTCCGTCGGAGGTGGGCGGTGGCGGTGACGCCGTGGCGAGGTGGGCTCTCGTATCGGGCGCAATCACGCTGGCGGCCGCGGTGGCAGCCCTCGTGCTGCGTCGTCGACGGCGTCACCCAGTTTCCTAGACTCGTCGGATGCACCTCGCTCAGCTGAACATCGGTCGCCTGGTCGACGATCCGGACTCCGAGGCCGTCGCCGAGTTCATGGGTGCCATCGAGGCCATCAACCTGCTCGGCCGATCGAGCCCCGGGTTCGTCTGGATGCTGACCGACGCCGACGGCGTCGGCGCCACCGGCGAGCGATTCCCGGGCCACGAGGACGACGAGCGGGTCATCGTGAACCTCACCGTCTGGGAGAGCCTCGAGGCGCTGCGCCACTTCGTCCACCGGTCGGGCCACGCCATGTATCTCAAGCGCCGGCGCGAGTGGTTCGAGAGACCGACCGAGCCGACGACCGTGCTGTGGTGGATCGAGGAGGGCCACCTCCCCGACCTCACCGAAGCCGCATCACGCCTGCAGCTGCTGCGCGCTCACGGTCCGACCGACGAGGCCTTCGACCTCGCCGGCCAACCCGCGCTCACACCAGAACGGAGTCGGGACCCAGCAGGACCCTGAGCTCGGCGACCAGGCCGTTGCGGGCGTCGACGCAGAACTCGTCGGGGAGCCGCAGCACCTGGGATGCGCCCAGGTGGATGTAGACCTCGGAGTCACCAGGGTGGTCTCGGAGGAGGGACTTGAGCTCCTCCACCTTGTCGATGGCCAGGCCGGACGTCGGCACCTGCACCCGTAGCGGCAGCGCCTGGTCGACGCCGGTATCGAACACGTCGACCTCCATGCACACCAACTTCGGGGCGTCCTCCCGCTTGTCGATGCGTCCCTTGACCACGACGACCGCGTCGTCGTCGAGCTTGTGCCCGACCTCGGTCATGGTCTTGGGGAACACCATGACCTCGATGGA
>JBFINV010000136.1:0-6408 GCA_041611015.1 Acidimicrobiales bacterium
CGCCCGATGCCAGTGGATTCGGCTGTGACCCCGACGCTGCTGGCAGAGCCGCAGGCGCCGACGTGGTCGACCGAGGCCCTGCTCGACCTGGACCTGCCGCCAGCGCTGGTGGGCCGGCTGCGCCCCGATGAGCTGCAGGCCGATCTCGATTGGGTGGCGGCGCTGGCCACCGCCATCGGAGAGCTGCTCGAGACCGCCGAGAGCCTCTCGGGCCCCTGCGAGCTGACGGGTCACGGGGCCGAGGCTGCGGTGCACCTCATCCGAGGGGCGTGTGACGGGTTCCGCCTCGACTCGCTGATCATCGATGGCCGCCGGGTGCCGGCCACGCCCCTCGAGCTGGCGCTCGCGGTGCGCTCCCTGCTCGGGATCAGCCCGTGACCCGGGGCCTGCTCTCCCTGTTCGCGATCCTGCTGGCCCTCCCGGTCCTGTACGGCGCCATCACCGGGCGGTACAGCCTCGAGATGGCGGCGCTGCGCCTGGTGGTCTTGGCAGCCGGGGTCGGGATCCTCGACCGGTACGGGCGTCCCCTGGTGGCGGCGGTCTTCCAGTTGCTCGCAGCCGACCAGAACCCGGAGGGCTCCCGATGACCTCCACCCGAGATCGAAGAATCTCCCTGCGCAAGACCTCAACTGTCGCCGGGACGTCCCGATGGTGCTCCCAGCGGACACGGACGTCCGTTTCTGAAACAGATTCATGGAGGAATGAACCATGAGCTTGCGGATCAACTCGAACACCGCAGCCTTCAACGCCTACCGCAACCTGACGATCAACGACGGGATGCTCTCGAAGTCGCTCGAGAAGCTCTCATCGGGCTTCCGGGTCAACCGGGCGGCCGACGACGCCGCCGGGCTGATCAAGTCGGAGTCGCTGCGCTCCGACATCCGAGGCCTCGGGCAGGCCGTCAAGAATGCCCAGGACGGCATCAGCTTCGTCCAGACCGCAGAGGGTGCCCTCGTCGAGGTGCACGCCATCCTGCAGCGGATGAACGAGCTGGCCGTCTCCGCGGCCAACACCGCCACGTCGGACGGCTCGGCCGAACAGGCTGAGGTGGCCCAGCTGCTCACCCAGATCGACGAGATCGGGGCCCAGACCCGCTTCGCGGGGCTCGACGTCTTCAGTGCGACGGCCCGGACCTTCCACATCGGGTCGGCGGCCGGGGAGACCATCGCCGTGACCACCGGCGCGTTGACCACCCTGGACCTGGGGGTCTCGACCGTCGACCTGACGACCGGCGCGGATGCTGCGATCACCGCCATCGGCACGGCGA
Organism: Acidimicrobiales bacterium; assembly: GCA_041611015.1. GTDB lineage: Bacteria > Actinomycetota > Acidimicrobiia > Acidimicrobiales > UBA8592 > JBFINV01. Next base: position 1,268 of record JBFINV010000136.1, read on the forward strand.
TCGACAGCGTCTCCTCGACCCGGGGCGACCTCGGCGCCATCCAGAACCGCCTGGAGCACACCGTCCGGAACCTGCAGGTCTCCATCGAGAACCTGTCGGCGTCCGAGTCCCGCATCCGGGACACCGACATGGCCCTGGAGATGGCTGCGTTCACCCGCAACCAGATCATGCTGCAGGCCGGCACGGCCATGCTGGCCCAGGCCAACGCCGTCCCCCAGAACGTCCTCGGTCTCCTCCGGTAGGACCGGAGACGCCGGTGCCGGGTGGTCGCCCACCCGTGCCGGCGGCGCCGGTGCCGGGCTCGGGCCCGACGTCGGCGCTCTGACCGATCGAGACGGTGCATTCCCATGACATCTGGTCGTGATCGTTACCTGGCCGAGCGGGTTCGTACGGCGACCCCCGAGCAGCTCGTCAAGATGCTGCTCGACCGGGCCGTCGCCGAGCTCGAGCTGGCCCGAACCGAGCTGGAAGCCGGTCGCCGCCTGGCGGCCACCCCCCATCTCGGGCGGGCCCAGGACATCGTCGGTGAGCTCCGCTGCTGCCTCGACCTCAGCGTGGGGCAGCTGGCCGCCAACCTGGACGAGCTGTACGGGTACGCCTACGGGCGCCTCGTCGACGCTCGCCTCGACGGCGAGCCCGGCCACGTCGCCGACGTGGTGCTGATGCTGGAGCCGGTCCGCGACGCCTGGAACCAGGCCTGCTGCGGGCTCCAGCCCAGCCCCGGCTGAACGATCTGCCGACCCTGCGGGCCCGGTCGCCCTCCCACAGCGACCGGGCCCGGGTCGGGGGCATGTGCCATCTCGGACCTGGCGACCACTACGCGGCGGGCGCCCATGCGGCGCTGCGCCACCAGGTGGACGTCTGCACCTCTGGAGGAGGCAACGTGATCATCGTCACCCGACTCAACGGATCCGAGATCGTGGTCAACGCCGACCTGATCGAGACCGTCGAAGCGACCCCCGACACCATCGTCACCCTGGTCGACGGGACCCGGTACCTGGTCGAAGAGTCCCCGGCCGAGCTGGTCGAGCGGATCAAGACCTACCGTGCCGCGGTCCTGCGCTTCAGTGACGATCCGGTCGTCGAACCCTCGGCGCCCGACAGCCGGCCCGGCGACCTGTTGAACCTGCCCGTCGAGCGCCCCGAGAGCTGAGGCGATGGACCCGATCACCATCGTCGGTCTGCTGCTGGCCCTCGGCGCCACCCTGGTCGCCATGACCATGGGTGGCATCGACCCGATGTCGATCTTCCTGGCCGACATCGGGTCGATCGTGCTCGTTGCCGGCGGCGCCATCGGCGCCACCCTGGCCTCCCACACGATGGAGGACGTGGTGGGCGCGGGCAAGGTCATGGTCAAGGCTGTCGCCGCGCCCAAACAGCCCGACAAGCAGGACACGATCCGGCTGCTCCTGGGGTTCGCCGAGACCGCCCGCAAGGAGGGCCTGCTGGCCCTCGAGTCGGCGTCCAAGGAGATCGAGGACCCGTTCCTGCGCAAGGGCATCGAGATGTCGGTCGACGGCACCGACCCCGAGGTCGTTCGTGAGGTCCTCGAGACCGAGATGGAGGCCACTCAGGCCCGTCACGGTGCCGGCGCCGGCTTCTTCACCACCGCAGCCGGCTTCTCGCCGGCGTTCGGGGTGGCGGGCACGGTCATCGGCCTCATCGACATGCTCAACAACCTGAGCGACCCCGGGGCCCTCGGCCCGGCGCTGGCCGTGGCCTTCTCCACCACCCTGTGGGGGGTGTTCCTCGCCAACTACATCTTCCAGCCGATCAGCCAGAAGCTGCGGCGGGTGTCGGACCTCGAGATGGCCTACAAGCAGCTGGTGCTGGAGGGCATCTTGTCGATCCAGGCGGGCTCGAGCCCGCGTGCGGTCAGCGACCGGCTGGTCGCGCACCTGGCGCCCACACAGCAGCAGGCGATCCAGGCGAAGTCCGCGCAGGAGAAGAAGAGTGCCTAGGGCTCGCAGCCGGAAGGCCGCAGCCGCGTCGGCCGGGCCGTCCAAGGCCTGGCTCGACAGCTATGCCGACGCCATGACGCTGCTGCTGGCGTTCTTCATCTTGTTGTACGCGTCGTCGATCCTCGACGAGGACCTGTTCATCGACTTCAAGGTGGGCGTCGCTCAGGCGCTCGGCAAGCCCAGCCCGGCCATCGACGGTGGGGTGGGGGTGCTCGACACCGGCAACGGCGTGACCAGCCTGATCGCCGCGCCGCCGACGGTCGTCGACGACGGCAGTGAGGACGCCGGGGCCGAGGTCGAGCCGTCCGAGGCCACCCGGGACAACGCAGCGGAGGTGGTGGCCGAGCTCGAGGAGCGGATCGCCGAGGTGGGCGCGGCGCCGTACGTGGCGGTGGTGGACGACCCCCGGGGCGTGGTCCTGCGGTTCGACTCCCAGGTGCTCTTCCGCTCGGGCGAGGCTCGGATCCTGCCCGACGGGGTGGTGGTGCTGGACTCGGTGGCCGAGGTGCTCGCTGCGCTGGACAACCTGCTCGTGGTGGAGGGCCACACCGACGACGTCCCCACCGACGGCACCCGCTGGCCGACCAACTGGGAGCTCTCCACCGCTCGGGCCACCAACGTGCTCCGATACCTGCACGAGGTCGAGCGGATTCCTGCGGTCCGGCTCTCGGCGTCGGGTCACGCCGATACCCGACCCGTCGCCGGCAACGACACCGCCGAGGGTCGAACCCAGAACCGCAGGGTCGAGATCGTCATCGTCATCTCACCCTTCGCCGAGAACGCCATCGCCGTCGAGCCCGGCGCCGACGTCCCACGCGCCGCCGACTTCGGCGCCGAGATCGAGGACCCGGCATCGCCCGCAGCCGTGGACGACCTGCTCGACCTGAACCCCGAACCGCCCATCGACCCCGCCGGCTGACTGGAGAGACCATGGCCGACAAGACCGACGAAACCGACGCAGCCGCTCAGGCCAAGAAGAAGAAAATGATGTTGGTCGGCGGGCTGGTCGTGGCCGGGTTGGCCTACCAGTTCGTGCTGAAGGGATCCCCGCCGGAGAAGGCAGTCGACCCCGACGCCGAGGTCGTCGTGGCGGAGGGCGACATCGCGCCGCTCGAGGAGATGGTGGTCAACCTCGCGGACACCGACGACATCCACTACGTGCGCCTCGGGGTGGCGGCAGTGCTGGACGCCGAGGCCGCCGTCGAAGACGTCGAACCCCAGCTGCCCAAGGTCAACGACGTGGTCATCGACGTGGTGACCTCCAAGACCTTCGCCGATCTCCGCGCCGCAGGATCCACGACCGCCCTGAAGAAAGAGCTGTCGGCTGCGGTCCAGGAAGCCTTTCCCGACGGCGAGGTGGTGCGGGTCATCCTCACCACCTTCGTCATGCAGTGAGTCATGCCATCCATGAGCGAGTCATCCATCCAATGAGTCGCCCACCGAGCCCCGACCGAGCCACCCACACCAGGAGCCGACCATGAGCCAGGACCAGACAGCGGCGAGCTTCACCACCGACGTGAGCCTCGAGAGCCTGCCCTCGCCCCCGTTCGTCGCCATGGAGATCATCCGCCTGACCGGTGACCAGAACAGCACCGCCGCCGACCTGGCCCGAGTCCTGTCCCAGGATCCGGTCCTGTCGGCAAGGCTCCTGCAGGTTGCGAACTCGCCGGCCTACGGGTTGGCCAGCGCGGTCAGCAACGTCGAGCGAGCGAGCGCCCTGTTGGGTCTCAAGGCGGTGAAGATGATGGCGCTGAGCTTCTCGCTGGCCAGCGAGATGGGTCGAGGCGGCGGCACGCTGTCGATGGAGCGCTACTGGTACCACAGCCTGCTGAATGCGGTCGCCGGACGGCGCTGGGCCGAGCTGCTCCAGCCCGGCCTGGCCGAGGAGGCGTTCCTCTCCGGCTTGCTCTCGCATCTCGGACGGCTGGTCCTGGCTCGGGAGCGCCCGGAAGACTTCGCCGAGGTGCTGGCTCGAAGTGGTGGCTGCTGGCCCAGGTTCGAGCACGAGCGAGCCGTGCTCGGGTTCACCAGTGCGGAGGTCACCGCCGTGGTTCTGGCTCACTGGGGTCTGCCCCCGCTCATCGTGGAGGCGGTCACGACCATGTACTCCCGGCGTCCGCCGTCTGCAGCGGTCAACGGTGCCGCGCAGCTGGCCGGGGTGATGTCCAAGGCAGTGGTGGCCGAGGCCGCGTTGGACACCGCCGCCGACGCGCTGGCCGTGGACCGGCTGCGCCAGGCCGTCCGGGGCGTGGGGATCGACCAGGTCGATCAGTTCGTCGGTGAGCTCGAGGCTCGGGTGCGGGAGGTGGCCGAGCTCCTCGACGTGCAGCTGCCCGACGGCATGTCGCACCAGCGCATGCTCGAGGAGGCCCGGGCGAAGCTGGTGGCCGTCTCGCTCGAGACCGCCCAGAGCCTGGAGTCTGCCGAGCTGCAGGCCGAGGCCTTGCGGGCCTCCAACGAACAGCTCGAGGGCCTGGCCTTCGAGGACCGGCTCACCCGGGTTGCCAACCGGGCTGCGTTCGACGACCACCTGGGCCGGCTGGTGGCCCGAGCCGTCCGCAGGGGGGAGGGCTCGATCGGGGTGCTGCTGTTCGACATCGACCACTTCAAGTCCTTCAACGACACCTACGGTCACCAGCTCGGCGACGAAGTGTTGCGGCGCGTGGCCCAGGCCATGCAGGCGGTGACCCGGACCGAGGAGCTCTTTGCCCGCTACGGCGGCGAGGAGTTCGCCCTGGTGGCCGTCGACTGCGTGCCCGCCGACCTCGAGGTCACCGGGGAGCGCCTGCGCCAGGCGGTGGAGGCGCTGCGCGTCCCGTCGAGCACCGGCGAGCTGTCGGTGACGGTCAGCGCCGGCGCTGCGGTGCTCGACCACATCGGGGATCGGGACGCAGGCGTCCGTCTCGTGAAGCTGGCCGACGAAGCCCTGTACGACGCGAAGGCGAGCGGGCGCAACCGGGTCCACGTCGCCAGCTGACCGAGTGGTCGGGGAGGCACGAGGAGCCCCTGCTCCGGCACTCCGTTCTTGTCCCAGGCGGATCGCCGGACGGGGCTCCTCCTCGATCGACGGCGACGCTCAGCCACACACCCCGGGCCCGGGTGGGAGGCCTGCGTCCTCCCGCTCGGCTGGGGTCATGGCCCGGCCTGCCAGCGAACAGGCCGTGGCGAGCCACGAGTCGA
>JBFINV010000137.1:0-6396 GCA_041611015.1 Acidimicrobiales bacterium
ACCCCCCTTCCCCAGCCAACCACCGAACCCCCGTTACCCGGGCCCCAGCCACACCCGCCGCCACCCACCTCCCTTCCACAGCCCAGCCAGGGCGGCCGGCGCGCTCGGCCACCCGCCACCTGCCCATCGCCGCCTGGCTTCGGTTTCGACCGGTGCCGCCGAGGAGTCCAGCGCCATCACGCCGCTGCGGGGTCGCGCCCGACACACTGTCACCATGCGTGACGCCACCGGGGACGTGCAGTCGGCGTTGGTGCTGGGAGCCAACTCCGACATCGCCGGCGCCATCGTCGACGAGCTGGCCCGGTCGCGCCTCGAGCGGGTGGTCCTGGCAGCGCGAGATGTCGATGGGGCCCGGGAGCGGGCCGGGGCCCTCGAGGACCGGGGGGTGGCCTGCGAGGTGGTGGGCTTCGACGCCGACCGCCCGGACTCGATCAAGCAGGCGGTCGCCGCTGCCGGCGCCGTCGACCTGGTGCTGGTGGCCTTCGGCTCCCTCGGTGAGCCCTTCGCCGTGGCCGCCGACCCGGCGTCGACCGCGGCGCTCGCCCGCACCAACGGGGCCGGGGCCATGGTCGCCGCCCATGCCGCGGCTCGAGCCCTGGTCGGCCAGGGCCAGGGAATCGTGGTGCTCCTGTCGTCGGTGGCCGCGGTCCGACCCCGGGCCGACAATGCGGCCTACGCCGCCGCCAAGGCCGCTGCCGACGTCTTTGCCCGGGGTCTGGCGGACGCGCTCCACGGGTCGGGTGTCGACGTCCTGATCGTCAGGCCCGGATTCGTGCACACCAAGATGACCGCCAGCCGCCCCGCCCGGCCCTTTGCAACCACCCCAGCGGCGGTGGCGGCCGACGTGGTCCGGGCCCTGCGGCGAGGTGACCGGGTGGTCTGGTCGCCCGGGGTCCTGCGGTGGGTGTTCGCCGGGCTCCGCCAGCTGCCAGCACCCCTGTGGCGCCGACTGGCCCGATGACCGCCACCGCTCCCTCGTCGCTGGTGCGGGCGCTGCGGCCCAAGCAGTGGATAAAGAACGTCCTGGTCGCAGCGGCGCCAGCTGCTGCGGGCTCGCTCGACGAGATCGAGGTGGTGCTCGAGACCCTGGTTGCGATCGCCGTGTTCATCGCCGCCGCGGGTGCCACCTACCTGCTCAACGACGTCGCCGACATAATCGTCGATCGAGCCCACCCCACCAAACGACACCGACCGGTGGCCGCGCGGGAGATCTCGGTCCGCACGGCTCGGATCGTGGCGCCCATCCTGGCGGCGCTGGCGCTGGTGGCCGCATTCGCCTTCTCCAGCGGTCTCGGCGCCGTGATCGCCGTCTATCTCGGCGTGAACGTGGCCTACTCGGCCGGCCTCAAGCACCAGCCTTGGATCGAGCTGGCTGCGATCGCCACGGGCTTCATCCTGCGGGCCGTCGCCGGCGGCGTCGCCACCGACACCCCACTGTCGGCGTGGTTCGTGGGGGTGGTGTGCTCGGCGTCGCTGTTCGTGGTCGCCGGCAAGCGCAGCGCCGAGCTCCAGCGCACCGCGGGCACCGGCGGGCGCCGGGTCCTGGCCCACTACAGCCTCTCGGCCCTTCGTGGCTTTCGGAGCGCCACCGGAGCCGCCGCGGTGGTGGCCTACGCGCTGTGGGTCGTGACCCAGGACCGCGCCGTCGACGCCCTGGCAGCGGCGTCGCTGCTGCTGTTCGCCGCCTCCTTGGCCCGCTACTCGGCGGCGCTGGAGGCGGGCCTGGGCGAGGACCCCGAAGACATCGTGCTGGGCGACCGCCTGTTCCAGCTCATCGCCCTCTCCTGGGTCGTCGTCTACGGGCTGGCCATCGGTGTCTGAACGGCCGCGGGACCGCCGCCTCCCCCAGACCCTTCTCCACGGGCTGACCACCGGTGTCTGAACGGCCGCGGGACCGCCGCCTCCCCCAGACCCTTCTCCACGGGCTGGCCACCGATGTCTGAACGGCCGCGGTACCGCCGCCTCCCCCAGATCCTCGTCGACGGGCTGGCCATCGGTGTCTGAACGGCCGCGGTACTACCGCCTCCCCCGAATCCTCGTCGACGGGCTGGCCATCGGTGTCTGAACGGCTGCTGTCGGGGTGGGGGCGGGCCCGGTGGTCGCGGGCCGCGGTGTCGAGGCCCCGGAGCACGGCAGAAGTGCGGGCTTCGGTCGTCGAGGAGCCCGAGCCGACCATCGCTCGCGGGCTCGGGCGGAGCTACGGCGACCAGGCAGTATGCGCCGGGGGCCGGGTCATCGACATGACCGGTCTCGACCGGGTCGGCGCGCCGGACGAACGGGGCCGAATCAGGGTCGACGCCGGGGTCTCGCTGGACACGTTGTTGGCTCGCATCGTCCCCGCCGGGTGGTTCGTGCCCGTCAGCCCGGGCACCCGGCAGGTCACCGTCGGGGGCGCCGTGGCGGCCGACATCCACGGCAAGAACCACCACTTGGACGGCACCTTCTGCCAGCACGTCGACGACCTCACCCTGGTCCTGGCCGACGGGTCCACGGTGCGCTGCTCTTCAACCGAAGATCCCGAGCTCTTCTGGGCCACCGCGGGCGGTTTGGGGCTGACAGGGGTGATCGTGGAGGCCACGCTCCGGCTGGTCCGCATCGAGACCAGCCGCTTGCTCGTCGAAACCCAGCGCTCGAGCTCACTCGAGCAGCTGATGCCGGCGATGGTCGAAGCCGACCGGACCGCGCCCTACTCGGTCGCCTGGATCGACCTCATGGCCCGGCCACCCGGTCGGGCGGTGCTCACGACGGCCCGCTTCGCCGGTCTCGACGAGATCGGAGACGCGGCCGCCGATCCCCTCGCGTACGAGCCGGGGCCGACGGTGACGGCCCCCGGGTGGCTGCCGGGCGGGCTGTTGCGGCCCGGGACCGCGCGTCTGTTCAACGAGGCCTGGTACCACACCTCGCCCCGCCGGCGTCGCCGTGAGCTCCAGACCATCGCGCGCTACTTCCACCCCCTCGACGGCATCCACGAGTGGAACCGGGTCTATGGCCGGCGCGGGTTCGTGCAGTGGCAGGTGGTGGTGCCCGACGGCGCCGAGGAAACCCTGACCCACTGCGCCGACAGCCTGGCCGCCGGCCCCGCTCCCTGCTTCCTGGCGGTGCTCAAGCGCTTCGGGCCGGCCAATCCGGGGCCATTGTCGTTCCCGCTCCGGGGCTGGACCCTCGCCGCCGACCTGCCGGCGGGCGAGGTGGGCCTGGCGGCCACCCTCGACGGCCTGGACCGCCTGGTGGCCGAGTGCGGGGGCCGGGTGTATCTGGCCAAGGACGCCCGGCTCGACCCGGCCCTGGTGCCGGTGATGTATCCCCGCCTCGCCGAGTGGCAGGCCGTGCGGGACCGGGTCGATCCGGCCAGGCACTTCGCCAGCGATCTGAGCCGCCGCCTGCACCTCTGAGCCGCCGCCTGCACCCCTGAGCCGCCGCCTGCACCTCTGAACCGCCGCCTGCACCGCTGAGCCGCCGCCTGCACCGCTGAGCCGCCGCCGCCTGCCCCTCTGAGCCGCCGGCGTCACTGCTCAGTCAAAGCGCCGTGGTCCAGGAGGGCCGACAGGACCGGCGCCAGGTCGGCCTCTATGCGTGCCGGCTCGGCATCGAAGGACCCGGCCAGGGCCGAGACCAGGTCGTCGCGGCTACGGGGAATCGCGAGCAGGTCCCAGACTGCGTCGCCGGGGGCGGTCACCAGCACCGGATCGGGACGGCCGGGCGCAGCCACCAGCACCCCTCGCATCGTGCGGCGCCACAGGACCCCGGGAGCGCGTGCCAGCACCGGCGCGGTCACCGGTCCAGTATCGCCCGGGCACCTTGCGTCCCGAGCGATACTCCATCGGTGGCGCCACCACCGCTCGAACCCGTCGTGCTCGCAGTGGGCGCCACCACCGTCGGGGTCGAGATCGCCGACGAGCGGGTTCGACGCGTGTTCGCCGCCGCCTTCGCCGGGCTGCACAGCCCCGGGTCGCCCGAGCATCGGGCCACCATCGGCGGCCCTGTGGAGGGGACGTACACGCTCGCGATCGACGACGGGACCACCTACCGGGGCACCGACCCCGCGAACGTGATCGACCACCTGGTCGCCTGGTGCAACCGGACCGCAGTGGTCTCTCGTAGCGCCGAGGTCAACGTCCATGCCGCAGCCGTGACCGCGCCGGACCAGGCCGGCTGCACGGTACTGCCCGCGCCGCCGGGCGGGGGCAAGTCCAGCGTGGCCGCCGCGGCCTGCTCGGCCGGGTTCGGCTACCTCAGCGACGAGGTCGTCAGCATCGACAGCGACGGGCTGGTCCGCGGCTATCCCAAGCCACTGACGCTCAAGGCCGGCTCCCTGCCGCTGATCGAGGCCGATTACGAGCCCTACACGCTCTCCGATCGCCAGACCCGCTGGTACCTGCCGCCGGCGTCACTCGGCGGTCACCAGGTGAGCTCCGCTCCGGCCGAGGCCATCGTGTTCGTCCGCTACACGCCCGAGCACGAGACCGCGTGCACCGACCTGGGCGTGGCCGAGACCTTGCTGGAGCTGGCAACCAACTGCCAGGACGACCTGGACGACGAGGGCCGGGCCCTGGAAGCCCTGGGCCAGCTCGCGGCCCGCTGCCGGCGTCGACGCCTCGGCCAGCGTGACCTGGCCGAGGCCGTTCGCGCCCTCGAGGCCGTGGCCCGAGCCGACCCCCCAGACCCCTCGCCCGTCCGCCGGCTGGGGCCGGCCGCCGGCACCGGCAGCCCGGTGGGACCGGCAGCGACGCCGGGCACCGTCGGTGTGGTCTGTTCCGACGGGGTGGTGCTGCACCACCCACCGACGGCCACCCTGGTCGTCCTCGACGCCCTGGCCGGGGTGATCTGGCAGCTCCTGGACGGAACCGTGGCCGAGCCCCAGCTGGCCCACGAGCTGGCCGAGGCCTTCGAGCATCCGGTCGAAGACGTGGCCCGAGACGTGGCTGCGTTGCTGGAGCAGCTACGTGACCACGACCTGGTGTATGGCTAGGGGTCGAATCCGCCTCAGCTGGTCGAGCCGGCGGCGTGCGCGGCCCGCTTGGGCTCCTCGGTGTCGGCTGACGTCCGGGGTTCTCCCTCCGGGTCGTAGTAGCCGCCATAGCGGTACTTGTAGTAGTAGCGGCTGCGCCCGAAGCCCGACGAGCCGGTGAGCACCACCCCGGCCAGGTTGGCGCGCCGGCGCCGGAGGAGGTCGATGGTCTCGACCGCGGCTTCTCGATCGGTCTTGCCTTCACGAGCCACGAGCAGCAGCAGATCCACGACCGGCAGCAGCGACAGCGCGTCGTTGGTGGCCAGCAAGGGCGCGGTGTCGAGCAGCACCACGTCGTAGCGGTCCCGGGCCTTGCGGATGAGGTTCCGCTGCGACTCCACCACCGCCGTGGGATTGGTGACCCCGGGCGGGACCACGTCGGCCACCAGGGTGACCCCCGGGACCCCGGTCTCGAGGGTGCGGCGGGCCACGTGGGGGCGGTCGAAGAACTTGTGCAGCTTCGGCAGCCGGTAGTCGCAGTTGACCACCAGGACCTCGTAGCCGGCCTCGGCCAGCACCACCGCGAGGTTGGCGGTGGTCGTGGTCTTGCCCTCCGACGGGCCGGGCGAGGAGATCATCACCACCCTGATCTCCCGACCGGCCGGAGCCGGCCCCTCGTCGGTCTCCCCGTCGTCGACCGGACCGTCGCCGTTGGTGCGCTCGATGGTCAGCGGGATCTCGGCGGTGGCCCGAGCGAACAGCAACGCCGAGCGGATCATCCGGTAGGCCTCGGTGACGACGCTGCGCGGTCGGGTCACAGCATGCAGCTCGAGCCTCTTCATCTCCCGGGGTCCGAAGCGCGGCACCTCGGCCAGCACCGGCAGGTCGAAGGCGTCCTCGACGTCGACCTTCGTGCGCAAGCGGGGATCGAATCGCAGGTGCAACAGGACGGCTCCGATACCCAGCAGGAGCCCGGCGACCGCCCCCAGCACGGCCCGCACCACCGGGTTGGAGACGGTCTCGCCCAGGCGGAGACCCCCGCCGGACCCGTCGTCGACGTTGCGGGAATTGAAGTTGTTGCGGCCCTCCCGGCCCTGCTCGAGACGCAGGCTGTAGAGCTTGGGTCCGATCTGGAAGGGAGCGACCTTGTCGAGGGTCTCGAGCAGCGGCGGCGGGGCCCCGGTGCGTTCCAGGGCGTCGGCGTCGGCCAGCGCGCTCTCGTAGAGCGAGGCCCGGCTCTCGCGCTCGATGCGCAGCGCCCGCAGCTCCTCGCTCACCGCGTCGATGGCCGCACCCCGGGCCTCCTCGTCGAGCACCTCGGCCCCGGGGCCCTCGGGCTCGCCCCCAGGAACAGACTCGGGGTCGGCCTCGGCGTCGGCCGGGCCGGGCTCGACCCCAGCAGCAGACCCGGGGTCGGCCTCGGCGTCGGCCGCATCGGGCTCGACCCC
>JBFINV010000138.1:0-6373 GCA_041611015.1 Acidimicrobiales bacterium
CCTTCCCCTGCCTCGGGCTCGCCTACGAGGCCGGCCGCGCTGGGGGGACCGCTCCGGCGTGGTTGAATGCAGCCAACGAGGTCGCCGTCCAGGCGTTCCTCGACGGCGTCATCTCGTGGGTAGGCATCGCGGACCTGCTCCGGGAGATGCTGCAGCGATTCGATGGAACAGCGGCGACATCTGCCGACGTTGTCTATGACGTGGATCGGCGGGCGCGGGAGCTCGCTCGACGGCTGATCACCGACCACGTCCCACACTGATCAGGACGAAACGACCACAGACGTGAGCACCAGGTGACCGCAACCGAATCCCGGCCCCGCCGAGGTACTCCGCGCCCGGTTGCCCCCGCAGGCGAGGGCGACGAGGAGGGTCGCTGGGTCGGGGTGGCGGCGCTCGGCGGATTGCTGTTCTGGCTGGGGGTGGCGGCCGGGTGGGAGTACGTCGTCGTGGTCCTGGCCCTCGTGATCATGATCTTCATGCACGAGCTCGGTCACTACCTGGCGGCCCGGTTCGGGGGGATGAAGGTCACCGAGTTCTTCTTGGGCTTCGGACCCCGGCTGTGGTCGTTCCGGCGGGGCGAGACCGAGTACGGCATCAAGGCCATCTGGGCCGGGGCCTACGTCAAGGTCATCGGCATGAACAACCTCGAGGAGGTCGATCCCGCCGACGAGCACCGGACCTACCGGCAGCAGTCCTACCCCAAGCGGCTTCTGGTAGCCGTCGCCGGGTCGGGCATGCACTTCCTGATGGCCCTGGCTGCCATCTACGGGCTGCTGGTGACCAGCGGGTTCCAGAGCGACCACAGCCAGTGGACGGTCAGCGAGGTCCCCTCCGACGGCGCTGCGTTCGCCATGGGGCTCGAGGACGGCGACCGGGTGGTGGCCGCTGACGGGGTCCGCTTCGAGACCTTCGAGGACATGCGCGTCTTCGTCGAGCCCAGGGCAGGCGAGTCGGCCACCTTCGAGGTCCTCCGCGACGGCGAGATCATCACGGTCACCGGCGAGATCGGGGTGAACGAGACGACGGGCCTGGGCCGCCTGGGTGTGGCCACCCGGCCGGCCGACCTACCCCGCATCACCTACGGGCCGCTGACGGCGGTGCCCGAGACCTTCGAGCTGTTCGGCGCGCTGGTGAAGGACACCGTGGTCAGCATCGGGCAGATCTTCAGCCCGGGTGGGTTGGTGGACTTCTTCAGCCGCCTCGGCGGGGACGAGGAGCCTGCGGTCACCGCCGGCGGTGAGCGCGTCGACAGCGACGACGAGGGTCGGGTGCTGTCGCTGGTCGGCGCCACCAGGCTGGGGGCCCAGCTCACCGAGACCGGCGTCGCCGGCCTGTTGATCTTCTTCTTCTTCATCAACATCTTCGTCGGCGTCATCAACCTGGCGCCGCTGCTGCCCCTCGACGGGGGGCACGTGGTCATCGCCACCTACGAGCGACTCCGCTCCCGCGGGGGCCGCCGGTACCACGCCGACGTGGCCAAGCTCCTTCCCATGGCCTACATGGTGATCATGCTCCTCGTCAGCGTGGGCCTGGTCGCGTTGTACCTCGACATCGCCGACCCCGCCGACTTCTGACTCTGATTCCTCCCGCAAGCCGACGCTTGTCGGCTTGCGGCTGCGCCAGAGGCGCCGGTCGTCGCTCGTCCCTCGCTCCTCCCGTTCTTTGCGCAATCGCAGCTTCGTCGCTGCGCTCCTCTGGCTGCTCTGCGGCTGCGCAGGCGCCCACCGGTCCGACCGGCGAAGCCGGACCGGACCTCGGTTGGGTCCGGTCGGGTGCTCCACCGGGTCGCAGCTCCGCTGCTCCCTGAGGACGGGGTTCCCCCCCGGGGATCTGTGAGAACAAATTCGTCGAGAATTTGTTCTCACAGATCCAGTGTGGAGCGACGACGGGCGGGGCTGGTCGGGGGGTGCGAGGCGTACACTTCGCGAGCATGGACGTGTCTGCGGGGTTCGAGCGCCGGCCGACCCGCCAGATCATGGTGGGATCGGTACCGGTGGGGGGTGGGGCTCCCATCACGGTGCAGTCGATGACCATCACCAAGACCGCAGACGTCGAGGGCACCCTCTCGCAGATCTATGCCCTGGCGGCGGCCGGGGCCGACATCGTGCGCTGCACCTGCAACGAGATCGAGGCCGCCGAGGGGCTGGCTCGCATCGTGCCCCGCTCGCCGGTGCCGATCGTCGCCGACATCCACCACCAGTACAAGATGGCCCTGGCCGCCCTCGAGGCCGGCGTCCACTGCCTGAGGCTCAATCCGGGCAACATCAAGCGACCCGAGCACATCAAGGCCGTGGCTTCGGAGGCCAGGGATCGAGGGATACCGATCAGGATCGGCGTCAACGGCGGGTCGCTGCACCCCGACCTCTACGCCAAGTACGGCGGCCGGGTCACGCCCGAGGCCATGGTCGAGTCCGCCCTCGACGAGCTGGCGTACTTCGACGAGGTGGGCTTCGACACGGTGAAGATCTCGGTGAAGGCGTCCAGCGTTCCCCTGATGATCGAGGCCTACCGCCAGCTCAGCGAGGTCACCGATCACCCGCTGCACCTGGGCGTGACCGAGGCCGGGCCCCCGCCGGCCGGGCTGATCAAGTCCACGGCGGGGATCGCCACCCTGCTCGCTGAGGGCATCGGGGACACCATCCGCTACTCGCTGACCGCCGACCCGGTCCAGGAGGCGCGCGCCGGTCGCCAGCTGCTGGAGGCCATGGGCCTGCGCGAGCGCAAGAACGTGGACCTGATCGCCTGCCCGTCCTGCGGGCGCGCCGAGATCGACGTCTACGCGGTGGCCGAGAAGGCCCAGGCCGCGTTCGCCGACCTGGAGCTGCCCCTGCAGGTGGCCGTGATGGGCTGTGTCGTGAACGGCCCCGGCGAGGCCCGTGACGCCGACCTCGGCATCGCTGCGGGGAACAAGCGCGGCCACCTCTTCGTGAAGGGCAAGAACGTCGCCGTGGTCCCCGAAGCGGAGATGGTCGACGCCCTGGTCGAGTGGGCCACCTTCATCGGCGAGCACGGGGCCGAGGCCGCCCTGGCCCGGGTCGACACCGAGCGAGCGGCCCGGGAGGCCCAGAAGGACCGGGCCCAGCTGCTGGCCCGACAGGGGGACGACGTCAACGACTCCGCGAGCCGGGTGGAGCTGATCCGCAAGCTCTGAGCCGGCACCGATCCGGCCCCGTGAGCGCTATAGTTGAGGCGTCGTCTTGGATCCCTCAGGTGGAGAGGCGTGGGCCCGGCCCACGCCTTTGTTCTTGTTGGCTCCGGCGCCTCACCCGACCCCACGACCCGACACCGAGGAGGAGCGATGGCCACCACCGAGCGCGTGAGCGAGCTCATCGCCCCGGTGCTCGAGTCGTTGCGGTTGTCGCTGTACGACGTCGAGCTCCACGGCGGAACCCTGCGGATCACCGTCGAGGGCGCCGGTGTGGATCTCGACCAGCTGGCCGTGGCCACCAGGGCCATCTCCCAGGTCCTCGACGAGCACGATCCCGTTCCCGGGAGCTACACCCTGGAGGTCTCGAGTCCCGGCCTCGAGCGCCGGCTGCGGACGCCGGCGCACTTCGCAGGCGCCGTCGGCGAGCCGGTCAACGTCAAGCTCGGCCCCCAGGTGGAGGGACCCCGCCGGATCCGGGGCACCCTGGAGGAGTCCGACGAGGGCCGGATCATCGTGGTCGACGAGGGCGGAGAGCGACATCACATCGCCCTGGCCGACATCACCAAGGCGGTCACCGTGTTCGACTGGGGACCCTCGCCGAAGCCGGGACAGCCCGGCGCCAAGAAGTCCGAGAGGAGGGCCGCCAGCACATGAACACCGAGACCGACACCGTGGGTGGGCTGGCGTCCGACCAGGCTGTGACCGGGCCGGCACCGCAACCCGCCGACGATTCCGAGAGGAGGGCTGCCACCAGATGAACACCGAGATGATGGAAGCGCTGCACGCGCTGGCAGCCGACAAGGGCATCTCAGTCGACACCCTTTTCGCCGCCCTCGCCGACGCGCTCGAATCCGCCTACAAGCGGATGCCCGACGCCTACGAATTCGCCTGGGTGACCATCGATCCCGAGTCCATGGACATCCGGGTCATGGCCCAGGAACTCGACGAGGACGGCGAGCCCCAGGGCGAGGAGTTCGACGTCACCCCCGACAACTTCGGGCGGATCGCGGCCCAGACCGCCAAGCAGGTGATGCTGCAGCGGATCCGCGAGGCCGAGCGCGAGCTGAAGTACGAGGAGTACGCCGGGCGCGAGGGCGACATCGTGACCGGCATCATCCAGCAGAGCGACAGCCGCTACACCTTGCTGGACCTGGGCCGGGTCGAGGCCCTCCTGCCCCAGGCCGAGCAGGTCCCCAACGAGCGGCCCGACTCCAATGCTCGCATCAAGGCCTACATCGTGGAGGTCCGCAAGACCGCCAAGGGACCGCAGATCGTGGTGAGCCGCACCCACCCCGGCCTCATCAAACGGCTGTTCGAGCTGGAGGTCCCCGAGATCGCCGACGGGATCGTCGAGATCAAGGCCTGTGCCCGCGAGCCTGGCCATCGCACCAAGATCGCAGTCTGGTCCAACGACCAGAACGTCGACCCCGTCGGGGCCTGCGTCGGTGCCCGGGGGGCTCGGGTCCGCATGGTGGTCAACGAGCTGCGCGGCGAGAAGATCGACATCGTCCCCTTCTCCGAGGACCCCGAGGACTTCGTGATGAAGGCCCTCTCGCCGGCGAAGGTCAAAGAGGTGCGCATCGACGAGGAGACCGGGACCGCCGAGGTCATCGTGCCCGACTACCAGCTGTCGCTCGCCATCGGCAAGGAGGGCCAGAACGCCCGGCTGACAGCGCGCCTCACCGGCTGGCGGGTGGACATCAAGTCCGAGACCCAGCTCGCCGAGGAGGAGGCCTACGGCGACATCGACTGGGCCGAGGGTGAGTGGGTGGTCGACCCCGACACCGGCGAGCAGCTCTGGCAGCCCGCCGGCGGGGGTCCGGCCATCTCGGCCGAGCAGTGGGCCGAGATGGGCGCCGAGGAGGCCGAGGCCGATGCCGCTGATGCCGACGCCGAGGTGGACGCCGAGGCCGGGGGCGACGATGCGGTGATCGACCTCGACGAGCCCGAGGCGGCCGACGCCGGCAGCATCGAGGATGCCCGGGCGCCCGAGGGCAGTCCGGTGCCCGCCGAGGTTGTCGGATCGACCGTGGGGGGCGAGGATGGTCCCCCAGACGACGAAAGCGGAGACGCATAGCCCCGATCCGCACCTGCATCGGCTGCCGAACCCCCAAACCGGCAACCGAGCTGGTGCGCTACACGCTGGACGCCGACGGCACCATCCAGCGCAGCCGGACAGGGCCGGGCCGAGGGGCCTGGCTGTGCCCAGACCGGGACTGCATCGAACGGGCCATCAAGCGATCAGCGTTCGATCGAGCCTTCCGCACCAGGGTCCAGCCGGACCAGACCACACGATTACTCCAGAACCACATCTCGCAGATGCGCTGCGGGCCATGACAGGATGAAGCGTTGGGCGGCCTGCGGGCCGCCCGGAAACCCACGAGGGGCTGAACCAACACCTTGCCAGCGAAAGTACGGGTCTATGAGCTCGCCAGAGAGCTCGGACTGACGAACAAAGAGACGCTCGATCTCTGTGAGGACCTCGGGATCGGCGTGAAGAGCCACTCGTCGAGCATCGTCGACGCCCAAGCCGATCGCGTCCGCCGCAAGGCCGATCGCGAGGGGCTCGTCCGCGAGCAGCAACCAGAGGAACCCGCGCCGGCGAAGAAGAAGAAAGCACCCGCCAAGAAGAAGGCGCCGGCCAAGAAGAAGGCCGCGGCCAAGAACAAGGCAGTGGCGGAGCCCCCCGCCGCCGAAGAAGCACCGCCAGAGCCGGCCCCGGCCCCCGAGCCCGAACCCGTTGCGGAACCGGCGGCGGCCGCCCCCGCAGCCCGCAAGAAGCCGGCCCGGGTGGTGACCTCGAGCGGCAGCGCCCGTCCGCCCAGGGCCGAGGCCCCAGCTCCATCGGCTCCGGCAGAGCCCGCCGCCCCGGCCCCCGTTCGCGAAGCACCGGCTCCCGAGCCCGAGCCCGAGCCCGAGCCCGCGCCGACGCCGGCTCCCGAGGCCGAGGCCCCCGCTGCCAGCGCCGCACCCCCCAGCTCCCCGTCCGGCAAGCCGATCCCCCCGCCTCCCCGGTCCTCGAGCGGCAAGCCGATCCCGCCGCCGCCCGGCCGCGGCGGTCGGGGTCCAGCGCCGGCCGCCTCCCGTCCAGGTGCGGGCCCCCGGCCCGGCGGCTTCACCCGTCCGAGTGCCGCCCCCGCCCGTCCCGGTGCTCGCCCCGGCGCCCCCGCGGGCCCCGGCGGTCCGCCGCCCGGACGCCCCGGGGGCGGTGGCCCAGGCCGCGGC
>JBFINV010000139.1:0-6363 GCA_041611015.1 Acidimicrobiales bacterium
CCTGGTCGGCGTGGGCGTGGCCTGGAACGCCGAGGGGCGGATGTACACCACGCACCGGTTCGCGTCGACCGCGTCGGCCGAGGCGCCGCCCGAGCCACAGGCACCCGCCGAGGCGCCCCCGGCGCCCGCCGAGCCCCCAGCACCGGCACCCGAGCCGCCCGAGCCGGCGACCGCTGCGCTGCTCCTGCCGTTCGCGGTGTACGAGCCCCCGCCCCCACCGGTGTACCCGGGCCGGGTCGCGTCGACCATGGCGTTGCTCTACGCCGTCTACTGATCCCCTCCTCGCGGGATCAGCGAGCCAGCACGAAGAGCTGCAGCACGCTGGCGATCAGGATGACCGCCAGGAGCAGAGCGATGACGAGCGTGGTCGCCGGGCGCACCAGAACGGCCTCAGGATCGGCCCAACCGGACCGGAGTGCTCGAGCCGGTGACGTCCTCGGCGGGACCGATGTGGACCTGGTCGCCCTCTCGCAGGCCGAGCTCGTCGGCCGCCGAGCCCTGTGAGACCGCGAGCGCCAGCAGGCCGTAGGAGTCGACGAGCAAGCCCACGCCACCGCCGGGGATGTCACCGAAGGCCGCAACGCGCGTGAGGGGTCGGACGTCCTCACCGGACCGCAGGGTCAGGGCCCCGTCGAGGCCGTCGAGGTCGTCCGGGTCGAGGTTGAGCTGCGCGTTGCCGAAGCGGTCGATCCAGAGGACCTCGGCGACCAGCCGGTCGCCCTCCCGGCCACCGACCGGCATCACCCCTGGCATCAGGGTGACCGGGTCGATCTCGGTGCCGAGCTCGAGCAGCGACACGCCGGCGCACAGGTGGGCCGCGCACGGCCCGAAGAGGTCCCGGCCGTCGAAGGTGGGGCCGGGCGCAGGGACGTGGTAGGCGGCGTTGTCGAGCACCACCGCCCGGGTGGCCCCGCCCACCATCGCCACTGCCGGAGCCAGGAGCCCGTTGTCCGGGCCGACCAGCACCGACTGGCCATCACCGACCTCGATGGCCACGGCGCGGCGAGCGGTGCCCACCCCCGGGTCCACGACCGCCAGCACCACCCCCGGGACCAGGTACTGCGCCGCCCGGGCCAGGGCCAGCCCGCCGGCGCGGACGTCGTGGCGAGTGATCTCGTGGCTGACGTCGATGACCTCGACGCCCGGCGCGATCGACCGGATGACCGACTTGACCACGCCGACGAACTCGTCCTGCAGCCCGTAGTCGGTCAGGAAGCTGATGGTGTCGTACCGCAGCCCTTCCACCCCGTCGATGGTACGGCGTCGATGGTGCGGGACCGACCGCCGAGCGCGCTACCTCACCCTGAAATGGCTGGTTCGGTTGCGGGCCGGTCAGCCGGCCTCGGTGTACCGGCTGGAGAGGAACCGATCGACGTCGTCCTCGCGAAGTCGGTACGACTTCCCGACTCGAACCGCAGGGATGTCACCCGCCTTGATGAGGCGGTACACGGTCATCGTCGACACCCGCATCAGCGTGGCGACTTCGGCGACGGTCATGAACCGTGTATGACCCTCCGGTTGCGCCATGTCCTACCCCTTCCGCTTGGCCGGCGTCACCTTAGGTCAGGTTGGCGGGGATGCCAAAAACCGGCGTGGGGAATTCCGGCGCGCAAGCCGGTCAGCTTTCTCCCAGCTCACGGGATCGGGCCACGGCCGCGGCGACAGCACGGGCCACGATGGCCCGCAGTCCGGCCTCTTCCAGCACTCCGATTCCCCGCTCGGTCGTCCCTCCGGGGGAGGTCACGTCCTGGCGCAGCTTCGCCGGAGGCTCACCGGACTCCGCCAGCAACCGGGACGCGCCGAGGAGGGTCTGGCGGGCCAGGGTGTCGGCGGTTTCGGGCTCGAGGCCCACCGCCACCCCGGCCTCGACGAGGGCCTCGGCGAGCAGGAAGACGTAGGCCGGTCCCGAACCGCTCACCCCGGTGACCGCGTCGAGGGCCTCCTCGGCGAGCACCACCACCTCGCCGACCGACGCCAGGATCGACGCGGCCCAGCTCAGGTCCTCGGTCTCGCCGTGGCGGCCGGCGCTGATGGCGGCCATCCCTGCGCCGACCAGTGCCGGGGTGTTGGGCATGGCCCGCACCACCCGGGTGCCGGGCGCCAGCCAGGACTCCAGGGACCGGGTGGTCACTCCAGCAGCGATCGACAGCACCCGGTCTGGCCCCAGCGAGGCCAGGTCGCGGCACACAGCCTCACAGTGCTGGGGCTTCACGGCGATGAGCACGTCGCCGACGGCGCCGCCGGCCTCCCCGGCGCGGGCGACCACCCCCAAGCCGTCGTAGCGTCGGGCCAGCTCGTCCCGGCGAGCCGCCACCGGCTCCACCACCAACAGCCGGGCCGCCGGGGCCCACCCGGCCGCGATGAGCCCACCCACCAGGGCTTCGCCCATCTTGCCGCCGCCGATCACCGTCAGCCGGGGGCCGTCGGTCACAGGTACAGCATGGGGTCCTGGGCGACGCCGTTGACCCGGGTCTCGAAGTGCAGGTGGTTGCCGGTGCAGCTACCGGTGCAGCCCATGGCACCGATGAGGCTGCCCTTCCCGACCGACTGGCCCGCGGCGACCTCGAAGGAGCTCAGGTGCGCATAGAGGGTGGTGAACCCGCCGCCGTGGTCGATCACGATCATGTTGCCGTAGCCGCCGTAGGTGGCCGCCTGGACCACGGTCCCGCTCTGCGAGGCGTAGATGGCGGTCCCGGCACCGGCCGCGATGTCGATGCCGTTGTGCATGCGGCCCCAGCGGGGACCGAACGGCGAGGTGATCACCCCGCTGGTCGGCCACGCCAGCCCCCCGCTGCTCGCGGGCGGGGGCATCGGCTCGGGGGTCGGGGCGTCGGGCGCGCCCTCCGGGCGGGGGTTGCGCTCGGCCTCCTCGGCCAGCCGGCGCTGCTCCTCGGCGCGGCGCCGGGCTTCCGCCTCGGCGGCGATCCGGGCCTCCTCGTCGGCGATCAAGCCGGTGATGAGGGTGGCGATGGCGTCCTCCTCGGCCTCGAGGGCATCGATCTCGGACCGCAGCGAGGTGATGCGGGCCTCGAGCGCGCCCCGCACCCGCCGCTCCTCTGCCAGGGCCTCCTCGAGGGCCCGGAGCTGGTCGGCCTCGGCCCGCTCCTCGGCTCGCACCCGCTCCACCGCGAGCTCGGCTGCGGTCGCGAGGTCGGCGAGCTGGCCCTCGGCAGCCCGGAGCTGATCGATGAGGTCGGCCTCGTTCGAGGAGATGGTGTCGAGCAGGGCCCGCTTGTGGGCGGCCACGGTGATGTCGTCTGAGGTGAAGATGGCGTCGACCCGCTGGCTGTCGGGGGACACGTAGGCCTCGACGGCGCGCCGGATCAGGGCCTGGCGGATGGCGCCGATCTCGAGGCGCATGGCGACCACACGCTCGGCCGCAGCCTCGGCCTCGGCGCGAGACACCGCCAGCGAGTGCTGAACGGCGTCGAGCTTGGCCTGCTGGGTGGCCACGTGGAGCTCGAGGGCCTCGACCGCAGCCTCGAGCTCGGCGTCCTGGGCCAACAGCGGGTCCAGATCGGCGGCGAGCTCGGCGGCCGCCGCCCGGGTGGCCTCCCGCTCGCGCTTGGCCTCGTCGATCTCGTCGGTCTGGGCCAGCGCCGGCAAGCCCGCCGCCAGGATCCCGACACACACCGCGGCGCCGACCCGGGCCCGGGCGCGTCCGGTCCCCGACGAGCGCGGCCGATGGGAGCTGGCGGTGGGAGTCGGCACGACGGGTCGAGCGGGCGGTCAGGAAGGGCCTCGCCGACCGGGCAACCTATCAGCTCCGATCCGCCCACCACCCCACGGGCGCCATCCCGGCCGTCTGCGGCGACGGGTGGGGCCAGACCATGGACGACTTCCCCGAACGTCCACCATCCCGGCCCACCCGCCGCCGACAGCAACGTACCATGAAAGATAATGAAAAGCTATGTCAGGAGGTGAACACGCTGGCGTAGCCGAGGCGCATGGCCGGGCGGAAGCAGCGCTCCACCGTGGCGTAGAAGGTGCCCAGGACCCGGTCGAGCTCGCTACGGTCGACCGCGCCGTTGCCGAGCTGGCCGGACAGGTACACCGCATCCTCGGCGCCGATGCAGAACGCCATGCCGTAGAGCTCGCCGTTGCGGGCGAGGAGGTAGCGGTAGCAGGCCTCGTGGTTCTCCGCGGGGGCGGGCATGAAGTAGGTCTCGAAGTGGAGGGTCCGCTGGCCCAGCCGGTACCAGATGCTGTACACGTCCTTGTCCTCGCCGTGCAGGCGTACGTACCAGCGCCGCTCGCCGGGCTCGCCCCGCTCCACCGCGGCGACCACGGGGTTGGCGGCCAGCTGCTCGGCCAGCCACGCACCGATCTCGGCCTCGAGGAGGTCGAGCTCGGCTGGATCGAGGGGCGTGTCCATCAGCCCCGCCGGCTCACGTGCAGGTCACCAGGGAGCGCTGGCGGAGCCGCCCGTGGATCTCGGTGAGGCGCTCGGCCATGGCCCGCCAGGTGTAGCGCCGGGCCCGCTCGGCTGCGTTCATCGCCATCTCGGCCGAGAGCAACGGGCTGTCGAGGATCTCGTTGGCGTACGCCGCGTAGACCGCCGGGTCCCGGCCCTCGACGAGGAACCCGGTGTGGCCGTGCTCGATGAGGGTCCGGAGCCCGCCCACCGCGGCGGCCACCACGGGGGTGCCGCAGGCCGCAGCCTCGAGGGCCACCAGGCCGAAGGACTCCGAGCGACTGGGTGCCAGGACCACGTCGGCAGCCCGGTAGTAGGTGGCCAGCAGGTGGTGGGGCTGAGGGGCCACGAACCGGACCTGATCGGCGACGCCCAGGGCGTCGACCAGCGCGTGGATGCGCGCCACCTCGGTCCGGCCCTCGGGCCCGCTGGCCCCGCCCACCACCAGCAGGGTGGCGTCGGGCCGGCGCAGCGCGGCGAAGGCGCAGACCGCGACGTCGACCCCCTTGAGCGGCTGGATGCGGCCCGCGAACATGAGCACCGGTCCGGGTCCCAGCCCCAGGGCCTGGCGGGCCCCGCGCTGGTCGCCGGGCGAGAAGAGCGCGTGCTCCACGCCCGGGGCCACCTCCTCGATGCGCTCGGGCGGCGCGTCGTAGAGCCGCTCGAGCTGGTGGGCCTCGGCCAGGCTGTTGGCGGTGATGACGTCCGAGCAGGCGATGACCTCGGTCTCGGCGTGGACCCGGCGCTGGGGCTCGGGGTCGCCGTTGTCGGCCTTGACCCGGGCCAGGGTGTGGAACGTGGTCACCAGCGGCAGATCGAGCCGGTGCTTGATCTGATGGCCCGCCACCCCTGACAGCCAATAGTTGGCGTGGATGCCGTCGGTGCCGCCGATCCGGTCGATGTCGGCCAGGACCCCGTCGGTGAAGTGGCCGACCACGTCCGGCAGGGCCTCCTTGGGGAGCTCGGGCGCCCCTGCGGTGACGTGGACCACCCGGACCCCGGGCTCCACGTGGACCTCGTCGGGCAGATCGGCCTGCCAGCGCCGGACGTAGACGCTGCAGTCGGCGCCCCGGTGCGCCAGGGCCGCAACCAGCTCGCGCACGTAGACGTTCATTCCACCCGAGTCGCCCCGGCCCGGCTGGGCCAGTGGGGAGGTGTGCAGCGACAGCACCGACAGCCGGTGACGGCTCGCTTCTCGCGCCGCTCGCTCGGGCCCCTCGGTCACGCTCACCGCTTCGAGGCTAACGCAGGCGGCCGAATGTCGTGCCAGCCGATCGGGTTTCGGCCCGATGCGCGCTCAGGTGAGGAGGGAGTCGACGCTGGCGTCGCCGGCTCGGTAGCGGCGGATGATCTCGTCGTGGAGGCGGTCGATGACCTCGTGGAGCGCCGATCGGCGGCCGGAGACCTCCCGCTCATAGGCAGCGAGGTCCTCGGCGAGCCCGACGATCTCGGGCAGGTCGAGCGTGGGCAGCTCACCGAGCTGGGATGCCGGGAAGCGGGCGTCGAGCTCGGCCACCAGCGCCTCGGCCTCGTTGTCGGGCGCCAGGTCCTGGGGTGGCCGGGGCAGGGAGTCGCTTCGGGAGCCCTCCGAGAGGAGCGCGGGCAGCCGCCCGATGATGGCCTCGAGGTCGGCGGGCTCGGCCCCCGCCCGACGGTTCTCCAGCTCCCCCCGGACGATGTCGAGGCGGCCGTGGAGGAGCCGGCGCACGTAGGAGAGACCGTTCTCGAGGTCCTGGCACTCCTGGCGCTTGCGCCGCACGACGTCGAGGTCGGCCTGGGCCAAGCCCTCCAGGTACGCCGGGTCGGTGACCCGTTCGAGCGGTGCCGTCACGCCCCCAGGGTACAAGCCCGGAGCGGGCCGGCCGTCAGCCGCCCGACACCGGCGGGAGCAGGGCCACCTCGTCGCCGGACCCCACGGGGTCGGCCGGATCGGCCGGCTCGCCGTTGAG
>JBFINV010000140.1:0-6358 GCA_041611015.1 Acidimicrobiales bacterium
GACGTTGGTGCAGGCGTAGTCACCGCGCGGGCGGGCCGCCAGCAGCGCCAGACAGGTCCCGATGGCCTGCTGGCCGAACCGGTTCGGGTGCAGGGATTCCTGAGCCTCGCCCTGGAGGATCCCCGTGGTGACGAAGCGGGCCCACTCGGCGTCACCACCGGTGCCGTGGGTCGTGTGGACCGAGCACACCTCGCGACCGTCGAGCGCGTCGCGGAGATCGAGGAGCTCGACCCGTCTGGCCTCGGCGACCGCGGCCAGGTTGTCGGCGATCTGTGGGACCAGCGAATCCCGAGCCCACGTCGCGTCGGCGTTCCAGAACGGGCAGCCACCCGACCCGGCGCGTGTGAGCCCACTCTCGCCGTAGCGGAACTCGCTCCCACGGGGCACCGGCGACGGGTACGAGACCAGGACCAAGCGGTAGTCCCGGGCCCGCTCCCCGCTGGCGCGCATGACCCGCCTGATCTCCCTGATCGCCTTGTCCACTCCTGCCATGGCGCGGGCCATGCGCCCGTCGACCTTCGCCTGCTGCTCGCCGTTGCAGCGGTTCTGCCGCCACGTCGGGCTGGTGAGGTACTCGACGGTGCAGTCGATGATGATGTCGGAGAAGCCCAGATCGTTCCCGCCGACGGACAGCACGATCATCTCCACGTCGTGGCTGGCGGCCACGGCGCGGAGCTGGTCGGCCTGGGGTGGCTCCCCCTTGAGCGAGCGGCCGCCCCTCCTCGCGCGCCAGATGTGCACGGTGCGGGCACCCGAGCAGGCGAGGTTGATGCGGGCGTCGGCGGCCAATGCCGGAGTGAGCACCGGCGCGACGTCGGACCGGTGACAGCCCGAGTTGTCGGTGGAGCCGTACACTCGCTCGGCGTCGTAGAGCCAGAACCGCCACCACCGGTATGCGGCTCGGTCGGTGCCGCCACGGCTCCCCAGCGAACTGCCCCAGTTGCCCTTCCACCGCCCCGACTCGCCGGAGATGTAGCTGTCGCCGAGCGTCACCACTGCGGTCGGCTCCGACGGACCCTGTCCGGCGGCAGGACCGGTGGCGATCGCAGCGGCCACCAACGACACCGCGACGACGATCGACAGCTTGGGCACGGCGAGATCCCCCTGGTGTCGCCTCCACCGGACGGCAACGGCGACCGTAACAGAACCGCGGCGCTGGGCGGCCCATCACCCACAGCTCGTCTCTGACATACCCGCCTCGCTCGGCGGCAGATCACCTGCAGCTCGTCGGCGGTGCGGCCGCTCGCGTTTCACGTCGATTGCGCGGAACCCGCGGGGGAATGCCACCGTTGAGTAGCTGGGTTCGCACCATCGACGCCGGTAGCGACCAGCGTCGGAGTACCGTCGACACCAGGATTGACACAGGACGATCCATGCCCCTCACCGCCGCTTCCGACCCCGCCCCGACACCCCCGCTCGACCCAGCCGACGACAAGCGGCGGCGAGCCATCTTCGGTCTGGTCGGCGGGTTCCTGGCCGTCCTGGTGCTCATCGTGGCCGTGCAGTGGGTCACCGACGACGCGGTCGACGAACCCGACGGGGAGCCGCTGCCCGAGCTGAGCTTCACGACCCTCGACGGGGAGCCGTTCGCTCTGGGCGACCTGGTCGGCCAGCCCACCGTCATCAACTTCTTCGCCTCGTGGTGCGCGCCCTGCCGCGCCGAGATGCCCGAGTTCGAAGAGGTGCACCAGCGGGTCCGCGACTCCGTTCGCTTCGTCGGGGTCAACACACGCGAGACCGACGTCGACCTGGCGCGCGAGGTGGTCGACCTCACCGGGGTGACCTACGCCATCCTGCTCGGCGACGATGGTGGCGAGGGCTCGCTCTACCGTCACGTCACCGACCTCGGCGTGATGCCCACCACCGCCTTCGTTGGCGCCGATGGCACCATCGTGGACGTGCACGCCGGCGTCCTGACCGCACCCGATCTCGAAGCCCGCATCGGGGAGCTGTTCGGCCGATGATCGACGTCGACCTGGCCTTCCCGCTCAGCGCCGGGCTGGTGGCTGCGTTCAACCCGTGCGGGTTCGCGATGCTCCCCGCCTACATCAGCTACTTCCTCGGCCTCGAGTCCGACGAGGAGACGAACCTGGCCCGGAACATCGTTCGCGGGCTGGTCGTGGGGCTCACCATGACCTTGGGGTTCATGGTGGTCTTCGGTGCCATCGGCTTGATGACCAGCACCTTCGTGAGCGAGAGCACGGTCTCGCGGCGAATCGGCTACGCCACCATGACCTTCGGCGTGCTGATGGTGCCCCTCGGGATCGCCATGCTGCGCGGCTACGAGCCCAAGCTCCGCCTGCCCCGCCTGCAGGCCGGCACCGGCAACGACCAGCTCCCCTCGATCTTCCTGTTCGGCGTGTCGTACGCGGTGGTGTCCGTCTCGTGCACCATCGGCATCTTCCTGGCAGTGGTCGCCGGCTCGTTCACCAACGAGGGCGTCGTCGACGGCACCGCGGTCTACCTGGCCTACGGCGCGGGGATGGGCCTGGTGATCATGATCCTCACCCTGGGCGTCGCCATGGCCCGCAACTCGGTGGCCACCAACATGCGCCGGTTCCTCCCGTACGTGAACCGGGTCTCGGGAGCGATGTTGATCCTCGCTGGCGCCTACCTGGTGGTCTACGGCTGGTGGGAGGTCCAGGTGCTGCGGGGCAACGCCGACCGCAATCAGCTGGTGCAGCTGGGCGAGGACCTGCAGAACCGGCTCACGGTGTGGGTGGACCACGTCGGCACCGGGAGGCTCGCCACCGCCATCACGGTGCTGATCGTCGGCATGCTGACCTGGGCGTTGACCGCAGCGCTCACCCGGCTCGACCGGAGCATGCTGCGTTCGGCGTTCGCCGTGGTGTACCTCCTCATCGAGGTCGGGCGCTACCAGCTGGACCTGCTCGTGCTCCCCCTGCTGCGCACCATCGCCGGCGTGCCGGAGCGGGTGGTCCACTGGGTCTCCGACCCGTGGCGCTGGCCGGTCCTGTTCGAGGTCCTGGCCGCGCTGGTGGTGGGCGCGACCTTGGCCTTCGCCCTGCGGCGACGACTGGGGCGCGACCGCGACGACCCCGATCGGCCCGCGGCGACACTGGAGAGCACCACCGCGGCCCCGGTCACGGCCGAGGCCTGACCCCTCGCCGGGCGGCACGACCCGCTGTGGGGCGGTACCGTCGGCGCGGTGCTGGACCAACTCCTCGACCGGGCCGACGTGGCCGAAGAGCTGACCCTGCGCTCCCGGTTCGGGTTCATGGCCTACCACGGCGGCACCCTCGAGAAGGCCACCGACCCCATCGCCCGGGAAGCCGCAGCCCGAGCCGGTGCCTCCTTCTACGCGGTGATCCAGGAGGACCAGGACCCCACCCACATCGCCTCGACCCAGGTCGCTCCCGAGCACTCGGACGCCCTGCGCCGGTTCCTGGAGCACGTCGACGTGGTGGTCACCGTCCACGGGTACGGCCGCGAGCATCTCTTCCACTCGGTGCTGCTGGGCGGGCAGAACCGGGCCCTGGCCCACCACATCGCGGCCCACGCCCGGTTCGCGTTGCCCCGCTTCCGATTCGAGGCCGAGCTGCGCGACATCCCCAGGGAGCTCGCCGGCCAGCACCGGCACAACCCGGTCAACCGTCCCCGCGAGGCCGGGGTCCAGGTCGAGCTGCCACCGACCATCCGCTGGCACTACGACGAATGGGGCTGGTCCGACCACGGCGAGGTGGGCCGCGCTCCCCAGGTCGACACCCTGATCAGCTGCCTGGCGTCGGCGGCGCGCTCCTGGCCGCTGAACGGCAGGTGAGGCGTGGAGATCGCCGATCGGCGCGAAGAGTACGAGACCGTCGGCCTCGACCGGAAGGACTTGGCCGCCGACCCCGTCGAGCAGTTCGGCCGCTGGTACCGCGACGCGGAGCAAGCCGGGATCTGGGAGCCGAACGCCTGCGTGGTGTCGGCCGTGGACGCCGCGGGCTGGCCGAGCTCCCGCTACGTGCTCCTCAAGGGCTACGGGGACGAGGGCTTCGTGTTCTACACCAACTACCGCAGCGCCAAGGCCGTCGCGCTCGAGGCCTCGGGCCGGGCCGCGCTCACCTTCGGGTGGTTGCCCCTGCGGCGCCAGGTCCGGATCCACGGTCCCGTCGAGCGCACCTCGGGAGCGGAATCCGATGCCTACTTCGCCCGCCGGCCCCGGAACCACCAGGTGGGCGCGTGGGCCTCGCCCCAGAGCGAGGTGGTCGAGGACCGGGATGCGCTCGACCGGATGTGGACCGAGGTCGAGGCCCGCTTCGGCAGCGGCGCCATTCCCCGACCTCCGCACTGGGGCGGCTATCGGGTGCGCCCGGAGATGATCGAGTTCTGGCAGGGCCGCCCCAACCGGTTCCACGACCGGCTGCGGTACCGGCTCGCGGGTGACGCCTGGGTGGTCGAGCGTCTGGCCCCTTGAGCCGTCAGCCTCGGCCGGAGCGCTTCCGCAGTCGGTCGATGCGGCGGCGGTCCCGCTTGGTCGGCCGGCCCGCGCCCCGCTCCCGCGGGGCCACCGGGGCCACCTCCTCTGCCTCGGTCGCGGGTGGGGAGTGGTCGATCAGGCACTCCGCCGCCCGAGGCGGGCCCACCCGCTTGTCGATGGGCTCCACCACCTCGACCACCCGGAGTCGACGCCCGATCGTGGCCTCCACCCGGTCGCCCGGCCCGACCCGGTGCGCCGGCTTCACCCGGGCCCCGTTGACCCGGACGTGGCCGCCGGTGACCGCGGCCTTGGACGCGGACCGGGTCTTGTACAACCGGACCGCCCACAGCCAGGCGTCGATGCGGGCGCTCATGGTCCCACGATGGCATCGACGAAGGCCGCAGCCAGATCGGCGTCGCCCTCGATGTCCACGGTCCCCGCAGGCTCTCTTCCCACGAGGAGTGCGACCAGGTCGTTGGCCGAGGCCCGGAAGCGCACATCGGGCGGCCCGACGGCGGAACGACGCACCACGTGGTCGCCGTCGTCGGCTGCCGACAGCAGCCAGATGCCCGGCGGCAGCTCGTCCCTGAGCCGGACCCGGTCGACGCGCTGGGCGAGCACGGCCCGACCGAAGCTGGCAGGCCACGGGGACAGGCCGAGGTCGAGATCGGAGCCGTGCACCTGAACCTCGGTCAGGCGCAACCTGGCCAGATCGGCCAGGGTCGGATCCCCGAGTGACCGGGTCTCGTCGTGCTCGCGGGCCACCAGGGTCCACTGCAGTGCCGACAGTCCCGACCACAGCGCCGTCAGGGCCTCGCACTCCTCGACCAGGGACTCGACCACGTGCAAGGGGGCCTCGCCGAGCGCCGGACGGAGGGTGTAGGGCCGCTGCAGGTCTCGGCCGCCGGGGTAGAAGGCCGAGGGTCGACCGCCCAGCGCGGCCTCGGTCATCTGCCGGGTCGCCTGGGCGCCGTAGCGCAGGTGGCACACGATGGTGAGCCGAGTCCACTCCGGCAGCGCCGAGGGATGCTCCAGCTCGGCGGCGTCCAGGGTCTCGACGGCCTGGCAGATCTCGCGCGACCGCTCCGAGACCAACTCGACGACCTCCGCCTCCGGGACCTCGCCCACGGTCGCAGGCCCCACGGTCTCAGGCACCGAACCCCCCGTGGCGCGTCATCGGCGACAGCTTCGCATCGCGTCGGCTCCGGCGTCCACGATCACACCCCGTTGTACAGTCGACCCATGGCCGACACCGTCCCGCTCACCGTCTGGTCCGACTTCCTCTGACCATGGTGCTACGTCGGGACGGTCCGTCTCGAAGACGTCGAGGCCCACTTCGGCGAACAGGTGGAGCTGACCTGGAAGAGCTTCCTGTTGCGGACCGAGCCCAAGTTCGCCGACCGCGACCGGTTCGTCGAGTACACCCAGGGTTGGCGACGCATGGCCGAGCTGGAACCCCGGGCCCGGTTCACCCCGTGGTCGACCGACGCCGAGCCGCCGGCATCGAGCGTTCCGGCGCAGGTGGCTTACAAGCTGGTCGAGGCCAACTGGCCCGACGCAGCCCGCCCGCTCCATCATCGGCTGCTGGGCGCCTACTTCACGGAGAACCGCACCATCTCGGACTGGTCGGTCCTGGTGGACGTGGTCACCGAGGTGGGGGTCGACCGGGAGGCCTTCCTCGCCGTCGCCGCCGAGCAGCACCAGGACATGACCCGGCGGGTCGTCGAGGAGCACAACGAGGCCATATCCCAGGGAATCACCGCGGTGCCGACGGTGGTGATCAACGGGGTGCTCCCGGTCCCCGGGGCCCAGGAGACCGAGTCCTACATCGCCTGGATCGAGCGCCTGCTCGAGCCGGCGGGCGACGGCGCCTGAGCCCGCCTCAGGCGGCCGGTTCGGTGGTCGTGCTGGCAGGCGCCGGCCGGCGGCGCTGCC
>JBFINV010000141.1:0-6346 GCA_041611015.1 Acidimicrobiales bacterium
CTGTCGCCCTGCCGCGAGGCGGCGACGGGCGACCTGTTCGAACGCCGGTGCGTCCTGGGGCGCGGCGGCTCGCGCTGCCGAACCACTCCGGTCAAGCCCGGTTCCGGGCCTGGCGGTAGCGGCGGATCAGGGCGTTGGTGGAACTGTCGTGGACCAGGGTGGGCGGCTCCGCCGCTGTGAGCTCGGGTCCGATCTCCCCGGCCAGCTTCTTGCCCAGCTCGACGCCCCACTGGTCGAAGGAGTTGACCTGCCAGATCACCCCCTGCACGAACACCTTGTGCTCGTACAACGCGACCAGCTGCCCGAGCACCGACGGGGTCAGCGCCGGGGCCAGGACGGTGGTGCTGGGCCTGTTGCCGGGGAAGGTCCGGTGGGGGACCAGCTCGTCCGGGACCCCCTCGGCGCGTACCTCCTCGGCGGATTTGCCGAACGCCAGGGCCTCGCTCTGGGCGAAGCAGTTGGCCATGAGGATGTCGTGCTGGTCGCCCTCGCCGCCCTCGACGGGCACGGCGTCGGCGGGCCGGCACACGCCGATGAAGTCAGCAGGGACGATGGTGGTGCCCTGGTGCAGCAGCTGGAAGAACGCGTGCTGGCCGTTGGTTCCCGGCTCCCCCCAGATGATCGGTCCGGTGTGGGAGGTGACCAGTGAGCCGTCCAGACGAACCCGCTTGCCGTTGCTCTCCATGTCGAGCTGCTGCAGGTACGCCGGGAACCGGTGCAGGTCCTCCACGTAGGGCAGCACTGCGTGGCTGCACGAGTCGAAGAAGTTCCGGTACCACACGCCCAGCAGTCCCATGAGAACCGGGGCGTTGGTCGCCGGGGGCGCGGTGCGGAAGTGCTCGTCGACCAGGTGGAAGCCCGCCAGCATCTCCCGGAAGGCCTCCCCGCCGACGGCGATCATCAGGCTGAGGCCGATGGCGGAGTCCATCGAGTAGCGGCCGCCGACCCAGTCCCAGAACCCGAACATGTTGGCCGGGTCGATGCCGAACTCGGCCACCGCCTCGGCGTTGGTGGACACGGCGACGAAGTGCCGGCCCACCGCGGCCGGGTCCCCGAGGCCGTCGACCAGCCAGCGCCGGGCGCTGGTGGCGTTGGTGATGGTCTCGACCGTGGTGAACGTCTTGGAGCTGACCACGAACAAGCTGCTGGCCGGGTCGATGTTCGACAGCGCCGCGGCGAGGTCGCTGCCGTCGATGTTGGACACGAACCGGCACTCCAGGTCCGGGTGCCGCCGGGTCCGGAGGGCCTCGTAGGCCATCGCCGGGCCCAGGTCGGAGCCGCCGATCCCGATGTTCACGACGGTACGAATCCGCTGGCCCGTGTAGCCGGTCCAGCTGCCGTCGCGCACCCGCTCGGCGAAGGCGACGGCCCGGTCGAGCACCTCGTGGACCTCGGGCACGACGTCGTGTCCCGCGTCGGTGATGACCGCGTCCGCGGGCGCCCGCAGCGCAGGGTGGAGCACCGCCCGGTCCTCGGTGACGTTGATGTGGTCGCCGGCGAACATGGCAGCGATCCGCTCGGCGAGCCCGGCCCGCTCGGCCAGGGCGATCAGCAGCTCGACGGTCTCGTCGGTGATGCGGTGCTTGGAGTAGTCGACGGTCAGATCGCCGACCTCGACCACCATGGTCTCGGCCCGGCCCGGGTTGCCGGCGAACAGCTCGCGCAGGTGGAGGTCGGCGACTATGCCCTGGTGGGCGGCCAGGTGCTGCCACTCGGGGAACACGGTGAGGTCGATCACTTGCCTCCTCTGGCGGGGGTGGGCGACGGGAGGCCTATCCTCGCAGGTCGATGGCCGGTGAGCTGGAGGCGTTCACGGACCCCGTCGACGGGACCACCTGGGCCGTCGACGTCGACTTCTTCGCCTCGAGCTGGACGTGCATCTGGGACCGGGGCTGCCAGGGGATCCTGGATCAGCCCGCGCCCGAGCTCGGGCAGGGCTGCTGCTCGGTGGGGGCCGAGATCCTCGACGAGGACGAGGGCATGCGCATCGCGGCGCTGGCCGCCGCCCTGCCCCCCGGCCGCTTCCAGCACCACGCCGAGGCCCGGGACGGGGTCTTCGCCGACGAGCAGCGGCGCCGGACCCGGCTGGTCGACGGCGCCTGCATCTTCCTGAACCGGCCCGCCTTCGACGGCGGTGCCGGCTGCGCCCTCCACCTGGGCGCGCTCGACGACGAGGACGAGCCCCTCGAGTGGAAGCCCGCGGTCTGCTGGCAGTTGCCACTGCGGGTGGTGCGCCGGGACGACCGAGTCGAGCTGCGCCGCTGGCGCCGTGCCGACTGGGGCCCCGGTGGCGAGACCATGGCGTGGTGCTGCACCGAGGAGCCCGAGACCCTCGTCGGCGACCAGCCGGTGGTGGCGAGCATGGCCCGCGAGCTCGAGGCCATCGTGGGGCCCGAGGTGATGGTGCAGATCCGGCGACGGATCGGCTGAGCGCAGCCGGGTTCTACTCCGGGGGTTCGGTCAGCAGCTCCCTGGCCTCGGGGCTCTCGGCCAGGAACGCCTCGAAGTCGACGGCGACCTGCTGGGGCGAGACCCCCACCTCCCACGTCGGGAGCTCGCCGCTTTCCACCCACAGGATGTACGGCTCGATGGCCTCCTCGGCCGCCTGGCCGTGCACCAGCCGCTCGTAGAGCACGACCTCCACCACCTCTGCCGAGCTCAGCGCTGCGAACGCCGGCATGTTGCCCTGGGCGCCGGTCACCCGCTGGCCGCCCGGCCGGTCCGGGCTGCCGTAGTTCGGCCCGGTGTTGGCACTGCCGTTGACGATCCACGCGATGTGGCCCGCCACGTCGGGGAACGTGAGCAGCACCTCGCCGTTGTTGAGCTGGTAGCCGACCCCGCCGCCACCTCCGGCGCCATGACAGCTGGCGCACTGGCCAGCGTAGATCTCGCCGCCGGCGGCGATCGGCCCGGCCGCCTCCCGGGTGGGTTCCTCGAGGGTGCCCCAGACCATGAACCCCCAGATGGGGATGAACAGCGCGACGGGGGCCATCCACACGGGGATCTTCTTGCGCTCCTGCGCGGCCCGGACCCAGGGGGCCACCGGCTTGGGCGGTTCCACCTTCTCGATCTCGGGGGCCGGTGCCGGCGCTGGTGTGCTCGGGGCCGCAGCCGCCGGGGCGGCCGACTCGGTCGTGGCCGGGACCGCCGCGGCCTCGCCCGCATCGTCGCCACCGAGACCGAGCGCCGCACGTCGCTCCCGCGAGCGCTGCAGGAGGTAATCGGGTACTTCGGTCACACTGCCTCCGCCGGCGCCTCGTCGGTGCCGGTGCTGGGTGGGTGGTCTGCCCGAAGCCGGGCCGGACCAGTCTGCAGCCGGAACGGTAGCTGCTCAAATCAATGCCGGGCAGCAATGCGACCGACCGCAATGATGTGCCGAGGCCGCGACCTGCGTGGTAGACCAGACGGCAGCGAGCGCCAGGCCCCGCGTGGGCTACACTCGATTGTGATCGCTTTCACGAAGACGACTGGAGGACTGCCGGCGTGGCCCAGCGAAGGCCCATCGATGTCGCAGCGCTGAAGGTGTACGGCGCCATGCTCGTCAGCACCATCGTGGTGATCGGCGGCATCGCGATCTGGGTGGCCATCACGCGCGACTCCAACGGCCAGGATCCCCCGTACCTGAACACCGCGTTCGTCCTCAGCTGGCTGATCGCCATCGCCCTCACCGCCGGGATCCTCGAGTACGCCAAGCGTCGTCCCGTCGACGCTCGGCTGAGCTGGGGGGAGGCCAATGCCGCCGCGGCATACGTGTTCCTGCTGCTGTTCTGGATCTACGGCGTGGTGCCCCACCAGTGGCTCACCTACGCCGACAACGAGCTGTCCTGGCGTGTCGACAAGCTGCTCGTCGGCCCCACCGGCATCGGCTTCACCGACGGCGAGGGCCTGGTCTCGTGGGCCCTGCCCTTCCAGGTGACCTACCTGGTGGTGCGGGACATCATTGCGGTCATCATCTACGGACTGGCCCTGGCCGGCAACGTCGCCCTGTGGTCGATCTGGCAGGACCGGGGCAAGGTCGCCCCCACCGAGGTGGAGACGTCGACCTACGGCCGGCCGCTGGTGCGAGAGGGGGTCTGACCCGAGCGATGGGAGTGCTCGACGCCAACCCCCCGATGCCGGAGTTTCGCGACGACTACGTCCTCCAGGAGGTCGACGCGGCCTGGCTCTCCCAGGCGGTCAAGCCCAAGCAGTTCATCCACATCGACCAGTCCGAGTGCATCATGTGCGAGGGCTGTGTCGACATCTGCCCCTGGAAGTGCATCTTCATGGTGCGGCCCGAGGCCATCGACGAGGCCATCGACACCGAGCTGCCGGGCAGCGACCCCTCCGATCACGTGATCTTCACGATCGACGATGACGTCTGCACCCGCTGCGCCCTGTGCGTGGACCGGTGCCCCACCGGCGTCATCATCCTCGGGAAGGTGGGCGACCCCACCGCCGAGGGCGACCCCCACCAGCGCATGCCCACTTACGGCTACGGCTACGGCATGCGGCTGGCCTGACCGACCCACCCGACCCAGAACCCACCGCCGACACTCCGACCTCGACCACAAGGACCGACCGCCGTGGCGCAGAAACCGACACTGGGAGAGCGACTGAGCCAGCAGGCCAGCCAGCTGACCGACCAGGTGCAGAGCTCCCAGGCCTGGACGTCGATCTTCCGGCCGGGATCGATCTTCCGCAAGGGCTACTCGGACAGCCCCAGGAACCGGTCCTACGTCATCATGAACAGCGTGCTCTACCACCTCCACCCGGTGAAGGTGAAGCGGCACGCGGTCAAGGTGAGCTACACCCTCTGCCTCGGTGGGCTGAGCTTCTTCCTGTTCATCCTGCTCACCGTCACCGGCATCTTCCTGATGTTCTTCTACCGGCCCACCGCGGCCCAGGCCTGGGACGACATCTACACCCTGCAGACGTCGGTGGCGTTCGGCCTGCTGGTGCGCAACATGCATCGCTGGGGCGCGCACCTGATGGTGCTGACGGTGTTCCTGCACATGGCCCGGGTCTTCTACCACGGCGCCTACAAGTCACCGCGTGAGTTCAACTGGGTGATCGGTGTCATCCTGCTGACGCTGACCCTGCTGCTCTCGTTCACCGGCTATCTGCTGCCGTGGGACCAGCTGGCGCTGTGGGCGGTGACGGTGGGCACCAACATGATGGGCTACACCCCGGTCTTCGGCGACCAAGTGCGCTTCGTGCTCCTCGGCGGCGTCGAGATCGGCACCGACACCCTGTTGCGATGGTATGTGTTGCACGTGCTGATGCTGCCCTTCGTCGCCGTGATCTTCATGGCGATCCACTTCTGGCGAGTACGCAAGGACGGAGGTATCTCCGGCCCGCTGTAGGCCCGGCACCGTCATGCGACCGCACCACCCACACCCGATTCCCGATCCCTGCCGCCCGGCATCTCGTCCCGGAGTCCTGCGATGACCGAAGTCCCGGAGCATCTCCTCAAACGAGCACAGGCCGCACGCGATCGCGCCAGCGGTGGCGACGCCGAGGCCGGTGAGTCCACCGAGCCGGCCGAGCCCGCCGAGTCCGCCGGTGAAGCGGCTGGCGCAGCGGGTGACGGCCCCAAGATCCCCGACCACCTGCTCGAGCGCAGCAAGTCGGCACGAGAGCAGGCCGAGGCCGGATCCGCAGTGGCCACCGCGACGCCGCCGGCTGCGCCCGCCGCCGGCGCGGTCGCGCCTGCGGTGCCGCCGGTCGCCAGCGGCCCCGGCGGTCACACCCAGCGGCTGCTGACCGTGGTCAAGTCGGGCTCGATCCAAGACGTCAAGCTCAAGCCGGTCGACAAGGTGCACGTGTGGCCGCACCTGCTGGTGGTCGAGTTCGTGGCCGCGCTGGCCATCACCGCGTTCACCCTCATCTTCTCGGTCTTCGTCAACGCGCCGCTGCTCGAGCTGGCCAACTTCAACGAGACCCCCAACCCGTCCAAGGCGCCGTGGTACTTCCTGGGGCTCCAGGAGCTGCTCACCATGTTCCACCCGATGGTGGCGGGGGTGACCATCCCCGGCATCGGCATCTTCTTGCTGATCCTGGCCCCCTACATCGACCGCAACCCGTCCAACAAGCCCGAGGACCGCAAGTTCGCCATCTCGCTGCAGACCGTGCACCTCATGTTCTGGGCCGTCCTCGTGATGATCGGCTCGTTCTTCCGGGGCCCGGGCTTCAACTTCCTCTACCCGTGGGCCGACGGCCTGTTCTTCGAGCTGTGATGAAGAGCCGACGCCCAGGGAACGCAACCTGCACCGGCCGGTGTTTCCAACAGCGAGGGCGGCCGCGCCCGTCCCGACGCACGAAGCCGGCCCGGTAGGAGCACACCATGGAACTCCTTGCAATCGTC
>JBFINV010000142.1:0-6330 GCA_041611015.1 Acidimicrobiales bacterium
AGGTGCCGATGCCGAGGGCGGCGATGACCTTGCGCCCCAGCGCCTTGAGCTCGTCGTAGTCGGCCACCGCGTCGACCCGGTTGGTGGCCACGAACTGGGGTGAGATCCAGCGGGTTTGCATCGCCTCGAGCACGTTGGGGTAGTAGTGGCTCACGAACTCGTGCACGACCTGGCCGTCCACGCAGAGCGTGTCGTAGAAGCCCTCGTGTCCCTCCATGAACTCCTCGACGGCGATGGGTGCCCCGTGGTCCACGCCGGTCGCGGCGATGACCCGCTCGAGGTCCTGGTCGTCGTCGACCCTGTGGGTGCCGGCCGCCCCGGCGCTGTCCGGCGGCTTGATGACGAGCGGGTAGCCGACCTCGGCAGCGAACCCACGGACGGCATCGCCCGAGGTGGCCCCGATCGAGCGGGCACATGGCACCCCTGCCTCCCGCAGCACCTGCTTCATGGCGGGTTTGTCGCGGCACAGGTAGGCGGTGCGCACGGACGTGCCGGGGATGGTGCACGCCTCACGGACCCGGGCCGCGGTCATGGTGTGGGCCTCGATGGTGGCTTCCAGCCGGTCCACCCAGAGCCGCTGCTGCACCCAGCGGACCGCAGCCTCGACGGCCGCGTGGTTGGTCACCGAATCGACCTGCTCGTAGTGGGTCAGCCAACCCTCGAGGTCGTCATCGAGCCCGTCCGCGGGCCGCTCGCCGATGCCGACGACGGTCGCGCCCACCTCGCTCAGGGCGCGGGCGAACTGCTTCTGGTTGTCGGGGAAGCTCGGCTCCAGAAGGATGACGTTCACGGGCACTGTCTAGCGGGCGGCGCCGTCGAATCGATCCTGGCGCCACGACGGGCAGGGCGGGCGGATTCGGCCCCGACTCCCGAAATCTGTGCCCGATCGTGCAGTTTTCCGCGCTTTCGGGCACAGATTTGGGAAGTCAGGGGGATGTGTACCGCTCGCGCCAGGCGGGCGAAGGCTGGGAACGCTCGGTCACCCAGTGCTCGACGCCCGAGGTGATCGCGCCCTCGGCCACCGAGTAGAACCCGGCGCACCAGAAGACCGTCGCCCCCTGGACCACCCGCACCTGGGCCGCGACCCGCTCGCCCTCGGTGAGGGTCTCGACCACTTCGATCGACCAGCCCTCCGGGTAGGCCGCGTTCATGGCCACGAAGTCGGCGCCCTCGAAGCGCTCCCCGGTCTCGGTGAACTCGATCCGGGCGGTGGGCGACAGCAGCCTCTCGGCCGCCTCCCAGTCACGGGCCTGCATCCGCTCGAAGAACGCTCTGACGACCTGGCCCGGGCCCCGCACGGCTGGACAGCCTACCCGAGGGCGGGGGCGTCGATTTCGACCGACCCCGCTGGCGAGTTGCCACGCCGGCCTCGGTTGCTCTAGGAGCAAGCCATGACCAATGGCAGTGACCGGCCCCTCGACCTGATCGTCTTCGGAGCGACGAGCTTCGTGGGCCAGATCGTGTGCTCGCATCTCGTCGACCGTCACGGCACCGACGGGTCCCTGCGGTGGGCCATCGCCGGGCGCGGCGAGGCCAAGCTGAGCCAGGTGGCCGCGGACACCGGGGCCGACGTGGAGCGCATCGTCGCCGACGCCGGGGACGCTGCGGCGATGCGGGAGCTGGCCGAGCGCACCCGGGTGGTGGCGACCACGGTCGGGCCCTACGCGCTCTACGGCTCCGAGCTCGTCGCCGCCGTGGCCGCTGCCGGTACCGACTACTGCGACCTCACCGGCGAGCCCCTGTGGATGCAGCGCATGATCGACGCCCACCACGACGAGGCCGAGGCGAGCGGAGCCCGGATCGTGCACGCCTGCGGGTTCGACTCGATCCCCTCCGATCTCGGCGTCCGGTTCATCCAGCAGCGGGCCCAGGATCGGTTCGGCGAACCCTGCCGACGGATCGCCATGCGGGTCAAGGGCCTGAAGGGTGGGGTGAGCGGCGGGACGATCGCCAGCATGATGAACGCCATGGAGGAGGTGGCCCGGGATCCGGAGCGGCGCAAGGTGCTCGGCAACCCGTACGCCCTGGCGCCGGCCGACATGCGCAGCGGCGCGCGACAGCCGACCGTCACCCTGCCCCAGCACGACGAGGCTTCCGGGCAGTGGATCGCCCCCTTCGTCATGGCGGCCATCAACACCCGGGTCGTGCATCGAACCCACGCTCTGCTCGGCCGGCCCTGGGGTGAGGACTTCCAGTACGACGAAGCGATGATGATGGGGGATGGGCCCCTCGGGGCCGCCAAGGCCTCCGTCTTCGCCGGCGGGCTGGGTGCCATGGTCGGCGCCGCGTCGGTCGGCCCCCTCCGCAACCTCCTGGCGAGGGTGGTGCCCGAGTCTGGCGCCGGCCCGTCGCCCGAGGCACAGGAGGCTGGCTTCTTCGACCTGCGGTTCTTCGGCGAGACCGCCTCGGGTGACGCCGTTCGCACCCGAGTCACCGGGGATCGGGACCCGGGCTACGGGTCCACGGCCAAGATGTTCGGGGAGGCCGCGGTGGCGTTCCTCGACCTCGATCACGGCACCACGGCCGGCGGCTTCCACACCCCGGCCACCGCCTTCGGCGACCTGCTGATCGACCGGCTCGAGAAGCACGCCGGACTGACGTTCTCCGTGCTCGACTGACGCCTGCCCGCTTCAGCTGGGTGGCGGTGCGGTGACCCAGATGTGGGCGACGCCCTCGATGGCCAGGGTGGTGACGGTGCCGTCGGGTCGAACCAGGACGGGGGAGAGTGGTTCGCCTTCGCGCTCGCGCCCGAGCACCACGGACTCACCGTCGAAGTCGATCCACGTCGGGGCATCTGCAGGGTCCCCCACGACCGCCTGCCAGACCTCGTCGACCGTCGCTGAGCTCAGGTCCACCACGCTGACGACGAGCGGCTGGGGGTCGACGCCAGGATCCGACCCCGGCCGGGACCACGCCAGCGCAGCCCGGGTGCCGTCGTCGGACAGACCCACCCGGGCCGGGAGCACGCACGCCGACTGCGGCGGGCAGCCTGCGTGCCCGCCGCAAGCGCCCGGCCCCAGCCAGAGCACCTCCTCGCGCCACGAGCCGCCCTCGCCGATCCAGGCGTCGGGAGCCGTACCGTCCAACAGCGCGGCGGCAGGAAGGATCCCCACGCAGGAGTGAGGCGCGCCGTATGGCCACAGCGTCACGGCCGCTCGAGTCCCGCCGAAGCGGAACTGGACCCGGCTCGATTCGAAGCTCCCGATCACCCCGAGGTTCGTCTCCTGGCCGGTCTCGAGGTCCCGCAGCATCAGATGGTCGACTTGGTACTGCCACAGGCACTCGATGTCGGCGCCGCAGTCGTTCTCCAGGGTCCGCCCGACCCGGTACAGCAGGGTCGCCCGCTCCCTGATCCAGGCGACGTCCTCGAGGATTACCCAGCGAGCATCGGGCTCGTCGAACACGACGGTCCGATCGCTGCTCACGCTGGTCATCGCCTCAATCTGCGTCGCCGGTGCTCCCGTCTCCTGGCCGGTCGCCAAGAGCACACCACCGCGTAGGTCGGGCACGGCGCTCTCGATGGCCTCGCCCGCGATCAGCGGGGTGAGCGCGCCTCCGGACCACAGGTCCAGCCCGCCCTCGCTCGCCACGAGCAATGTCGGCCCAACGGACGCGGGCTCCGCCGTCGGCGTCGTCGTGGCCGTGGGCTCGGGCGCCGGCACGGCGGTGGTGGTCGGCTCGCTGGTGGGCTCCGTCGTGGCGGTGGGTTCGGGCGCCGGCGCGGCGGTGGGTTCCGTCGTCGAGGCCGCCGTTCCGTCCGATCGGGGCTCGTCGCCGCCACACGCGCCGCCCCACAGCCCGATCGCAACCACGCCCGCAGCCAGCAGCGCAAGCCGCGTGTCGGTTCTCACCCACAAGACGCAACCAGGCGAAGGTGAGCCGGGCCAGGGAACAAGGTCCCGGCCCGTTCGCCGGCCGGACCGTGGACGCAGCCGGAGGCGGCGTCGTAGGCTCGTCGTACGGCGGGCCTTCGGTCCGCGTGCGCCCGCGTCGGTGTGGGCGCCGGTGGGAAGTGGTTCACATGAAGGCGGAGAACACCAGCTACCTCGGTAGGACCCACAGCGGGGTCCGGCGGGTGATGCGGGCGTCGACCGACATCCCCGCGTTCCTGGCCCAGGCCGGGGCCTTGAGCCTCCGGGAGCGGCGCATCGTCGTGGACCAGGCGCTCGTGCTGCTGCAGGACAACTACGCGCACCTGCCCCTCAAGGAGGCGATGCACGCGGTCAGTCCCGTGCAAGCCCTGCGGCTGCTCCGGGATCGGCTCGGCGAGGCGACGACGGACACGATGGGCAGCGAGTTCGAGTTCCACGCCGAGATGCTTCGCATCTTCTTCTCGGTCCGCGACCTCCACACCAACTACGTGCTCCCGCCACCGTTCGCCGACCGCGTTGCCTTCGTGCCCTTCGACATCGAGCGCTACATCGACGGCGGGCCGAGATACCTGGTCTCCCACATCGTGGAGGGGTTCAGCCACCCGACCTTCGAGGAGGGGGTGGAGGTGCGTTCCTGGAACGGGATCCCGATCCATCGCGCTGTCGAGGTGATCGCCGACAGGCATGGCGGGAGCAACCGAGCCGCACGCCTCGCTCGTGGGGTTCAGCTGCTCACCCAGCGCCCGCTGGTGCGGCACCTTCCTCCCGACGAGGCCTGGGTGGAGGTCGAGTACGCCACCCGGAACGGCCAGGAGCAGGTCGATGCGCTCCGATTCGATTGGCGCATCTTCGACCTCAGCCAGGCCAGCGGGGGCATCGACCTCGACAGCCCGTCGGAGGCAGCGGGCGCAATGGGCATCGACCCCGAGATCGGCGCCCTCACCGTCTCCAAACGGCTGTTGTTCGCGCCTGCCGCGGAGGCGGCCAGCAAGAGCAAGCGCAAGATCAAGCTGACCGTCACGCCGGCGCAGTCCGGCGAGCACGTGCCCACCGCGCTGCCCGGGGTGTTCCGGGCGGTTTCGGTCCCGACGTCGGAGGGAGACGTCGGTCACCTGCGCATCTTCACCTTCAGCGTGGACGATCCGGTGCAGTTCGTCGACGAGGCCCGCCGGTTGGTCTCGCTGCTGCCACCCGACAAGCTGATCATCGACGTTCGGGGTAACGGCGGCGGCCACATCTGGGCCAGCGAAGGTCTGCTCCAGCTCTTCACCCCCCGTCGCATCACTCCGGAGCCGACGCAGTTCATCGCCACCGCCCTGAACCGTCGGATCTGCCAGCGTCACCAGACCAGCCCGGTCGGTGTCGACCTGAAGCCCTGGGTGGCTTCCCTGGGGTTGGCGGTGCGGACGGGTTCCATCTTCTCGACGGGCCACCCCATCACGCCGGCCGACTTCGCCAACGGCATCGGTCAGACCTACCGGGGCCGGGTGGCGTGCATCACCGATGCGCTGTGCTATTCGGCCACCGACATCTTCGCGGCGGGATTCCAGGACCACGGCATCGGTCCGGTGGTCGGAGTCGACGACAACACCGGGGCTGGGGGCGCCAACGTGTGGACCCACGAGCTGCTGCGGCAGCTCATGCGCCTGCCGTCGGTCGATGCGGACTCGCCATACGTGAAGCTCCCCCAGGGCGTCGGCATGCGGGTGTCGATGCGCCGCACCCTGAGAGTGGGAGATCGCTCGGGCATCCCACTCGAGGATCTCGGGGTGCAGCCCGACCACCAAGTCGACCTCACCCGGGACGACCTGATCCACGGGAACCGGGACCTGCTCGATGCCGTGGCGACCATTCTGGCCGGGCTGCCGCTGCGTCACCTCGAAGCCAGCGCCGGTGCCACGGACGACGGGTCGACCACGATCCTGCTCGACACCGACAACATCGGCCGGGTCGACGTGTATGTCGACGAGCGCCCTTTCACCAGCCTCAATGTGCGGCAGGGCCCAAACGAGGTGGAGGTTCCGGCCGAGTCCACCGCGGTGCGCCTCGAGGGTTTCAGCGGGAGCGACCTGGTCGTCTCGAACCAGGTTCAGCTGGGAGCCTGACATGCCCTATGACCCCGACTTCCTCGGCACGGTCTCCGTGCCGCTCCCCACGCTCCTTCCCGCCACCGCGCAAGAGGCCTGGAACGGCGGAACGCCGGTGCACCACACCAACTACTCGCTGGTCTTCCACCAGGGGCGGGAGCTGGCTGTCTACACCGCTGCCAACGTCGACGGGGACCGCCTGGTGGGAGGCATCTCGCGGCGCAGCTTCACGTTCGACCCCGAGGTTCCGAATCAGATCCAGATCGACAACGACCGGGGTTACAAGGGGTTCCCGACCCCGCCCGCCAACCCGTGGGACGCAGGCCACCTGGCCCGGAGGAAGGACGTCCACTGGCCCGACGAGGTGACGG
>JBFINV010000143.1:0-6283 GCA_041611015.1 Acidimicrobiales bacterium
GGAGTCCGTGAGAACGAATCTCGGCTGGTTCGGGCGCCCGGGTCCTCGGTGACCACTCGTGTGCTGCG
The DNA here is from genome assembly GCA_041611015.1 of Acidimicrobiales bacterium. Classification (GTDB taxonomy): domain Bacteria; phylum Actinomycetota; class Acidimicrobiia; order Acidimicrobiales; family UBA8592; genus JBFINV01. The sequence goes on from JBFINV010000143.1 coordinate 69, forward strand.
GGCCGCGCTCCGCGCCCGCAGCCCGAAGAACCGCCCACAGGGCGCTCACCGGCCGAGTGAGTACCGGTCTCGGCAATCCGTGTCCTCGATGACGAAGTCGTGATCGACCTCGATCACGTCGACCTCGCGGAACACAGACCGCGGCTCGCTGGCTGCGAAGTGGAGCGCCGCCAGGGCGACAGCCCGAAACTGTCCCAGCGGCGTGACGACGCGCACCTCGACGAGACGATCCGCACCCCGGACGGAGCCGGTGTCGCGACGGTCTTCCCCGACCACACGCAGTTGCACCGTGTAGCGCACGTTCGGCCCGAACTCGGTGGTCGGCTGGCCGGCTCGTTGCGGGGACGATGCCATACACCCGGTCCCGGATCAGGCCGGCCGACCCTCAGCCCAGGCGGCTGAGGTCGCGGACGCCGCCCCGGGAGGCCGAGGTGGCCATCAGCGCGTAGGCCTGCAGCGCCAGCGACACGGTGCGCTCGCGGTCGGCCGGCTGCCACCCCAGCCGGTCCTGTTCGGCCCGGCGGCGGGCCAGCTCCTCCTCGGGCACCATCAGCTCGATGCGGCGCTCGGGGATGTCGATCGCGATGGTGTCGCCGTCGTGCACCAGCCCGATGAGACCCCCCTCGGCGGCCTCGGGCGAGACGTGTCCGAGCGACAGGCCCGAGGTACCCCCGGAGAACCGGCCGTCGGTCAGCAGGGCGCACTCGGTGCCCAGCCCCCGTGACTTGATGTAGGTCGTGGGATACAGCATCTCCTGCATCCCCGGCCCGCCCCGGGGTCCCTCGTAGCGGACCACCACCACCTCGCCGGGCTGCACGCAGCTCTCGTCGAGGATGCCCTCGACTGCGGCCTCCTGGCTCTCGAACACCCGGGCCGGGCCGGAGAACGTCCAGATCGACTCGTCGACGCCGGCGGTCTTGACGATGCAACCCTCCTCGGCCAGGTTGCCGTACAGGATCGCCAGCCCACCCTCGGCGCTGTAGGCGTGCTCGACCGAGCGGACGCAGCCCCGCTCCCGATCGGTGTCGAGGCTGTCCCAGCGGGTGGACTGGCTGAACGCCTGCTGGGTGGGGATCCCGGCCGGGCCGGCCCGGAACAGCTCGCGGGCCTCCTCGGTGCAGGTGTCGCGCATGATGTCCCAGCGATCGAGCGCCGCGCCCAGGCTGTCGCTGTGGACCGTGGGCAGGGAGGTGTCGAGCAGCCCGGCGCGGTCCAGCTCACCGAGGATGGCGATGATCCCCCCGGCCCGGTGGACGTCCTCGATGTGGTACTTGTCGGTCGACGGCGCCACCTTGCAGATGTTGGGGACCCGCCGGCTCAGGGCGTCGATGTCGGCCATGGTGAAGTCGACCCCGGCCTCCTCGGCCGCGGCCAGGATGTGGAGCACGGTGTTGGTGCTGCCGCCCATGGCTATGTCGAGGGTCATGGCGTTCTCGAACGCTCCCCGGTTGGCGATCGAGCGGGGGAGCACCCCGTCGTCGTCCTTCTCGTAGTACGCCTTCGCCATGTCGACGATGCGCCGTCCAGCCTCGAGGAACAGCCGTTCCCGGTCGGTGTGGGTGGCCAGCGTGGTGCCGTTGCCCGGCAGCGACAGGCCGAGGGCCTCGGTCAGGCAGTTCATGGAGTTGGCGGTGAACATCCCCGAGCACGAGCCGCACGTGGGGCAGGCCGACCGCTCGACCTCGGCCACCTCCTCGTCGCTCACCCGGGCGTCGCCGGCGCCGAGCATCGCCGAGATCAGGTCGACCTTGACCTCCTGGCCGGCCAGGCGGGTCTTGCCCGCCTCCATGGGGCCGCCGGACACGAAGACGGCCGGCACGTTGAGCCGCAGCGCGGCCATGAGCATGCCCGGGGTGATCTTGTCGCAGTTGGAGATGCAGACCAGGGCGTCGGCGCAGTGGGCATTCACCATGTACTCGATGGAGTCCGCGATCAGGTCCCGGCTGGGGAGGCTGTAGAGCATGCCGGCGTGACCCATGGCGATGCCGTCGTCGACCGCGATGGTGTTGAACTCCTTGGCCACCCCGCCCGCGGCCTCGATCTCCCGGGCCACGAGCTGGCCCAGATCCTTGAGATGCACGTGGCCGGGCACGAACTGGGTGAAGGAGTTGGCGACCGCCACGATGGGCTTGTCGAAGTCCTCGTCGGTCATGCCCGTGGCCCGCCACAGCGCTCTGGCTCCGGCCTGGTTCCGGCCTTGGGTGGTGGTCCGGGAGCGGTATGCAGGCATGGGTCCATGCTATCGACCCTGCTGGTCCAGGTAATCTTGATGCATGCCGACCCGACGGACCCTGGTGGGCCTGGCTGCTGCAAGTGCGGCCGGTGCGGTCCTCGCCGCTCTCGCCGAGCGCCGCCTGGTACGGGGGATGGACGGCATCGAGTCCCCCGCAGGGTGGCTGCCGCCGCGCTTCCCGGAGAGCACCGAGGTCATGGTCCCCACCGACGACGGGGCCCAGATCTGCACCTCCATCGCCGGGCCCGACAACGGGCCGGTGGCGGTACTGGTGCACGGGATGACGTCGAACCACCACGACTGGGGCCCGGTGGCCCGGCTGCTCGTGGATCGGGGCTGGCGCGTCGTGGGCGTGAACCAGCGGGGCCACGGCGGCTCGACGGTGGGCTCCGAGGGCTTCAGCGTGGCCCGGCTGGGCGCCGACCTGGGCCAGGTGATCGGAGGCCTGGACCTGCGAGACGTGGTGCTCTGCGGCCACTCGATGGGCGGGGTGGCCGCCATGAGCCTGATGACCCTGCGCCCCGAGACCGGAGCCGATCGGGTGGGCTCGCTGGTGCTGGTGGCCACCCTGGCCCACACCGAGCGGCCCGACCGCCGCACCAGCATCCGCATCGGCAACACCGTCCCCTACGAGCGGCTGGTGGCCCACGAGCTCCACTCGGTGGCGCTGGCCCGGTTCATCTTCGGGCGCACCCCCAGCCGAGAGATGGTCGACGCCGCGCTGGCGTCGAACAAGCGCTGCCCCCGCGAGACCCGAGCCGGGGCTGCGCTGGGGCTGCTCGGCTACGACATCCGGCCCCGGCTGTCCGAGATCTCGGTGCCCACGGTGGTGGTGGTCGGCGACCGTGACTACCTCACTCCCGTCTCGGAGAACCGGCGCATCGCCGACGCCATCGGCTGCGACATGATCGTGGTCGAGGGAGCCGGTCACCTCATCATCTGGGAGAACCCCGAGGTGGTGGCCGACGCGGTCTCGTCGCGGGCCCGGCTGTCCACCCGCAGCGGGCGCTGACCTCGCCCTCCCGGACCCCGAATCGGGCATGACGCGGTTCTGGACCGAGACCGACCGCGACATCACCCGCCTGGCGCTCCCGGCGCTGGGCGCGCTGGTGGCCGAACCGCTGTACATCCTGGCCGACACCGCCGTGGTCGGGCATCTGGGCACCCCTCAGCTCGCCGGGCTGTCGCTGGCCAGCCAGGCGCTGTTGACCTTCCACGCGGTGATGATCTTCCTCGCCTACGGCACCACCGCGGCCGTCTCCCGGCTGCTGGGTGCGGGCGATCACGGCGAGGCCGCCCGCCAGGCTGTGCAGAGCATCTGGCTGGCGCTCGGCGCGGGCATGGCCGGGGCCGGGCTGCTCTACGTGCTGACGGACCCCATCCTGGAGCTGCTCGGCGGCGAGGGGGAGGTGCTCAGGAACGCCCGGGTCTACCTACGGGTCAGCTTGCCCGGCCTCCCGGCGATGCTGATCGCCCTGGCCTGCGTGGGGTACCTGCGGGGCCTCCAGGACACGGTCCGGCCCCTCGTGGTGGCCGTGACCACCGCCATCTTGAACCTGGTGCTCGAACTGGTGCTGATCTACGGGTTCGACCAGGGCATCGGGGCCTCGGCGCTGTCGACGGTGGTGGCCCAGTGGGTGGGCGCCGGGCTCTACATCTGGTGGGTCGCTGCGGCAGTGCGCGGTCACTCGGTGCGCCTCCGCCCCGACTTGTCGGCCCTGCGGCGCCAGATGGTCGTGGCCGGCGACCTGTTCGTGCGTACTTCGGCACTGCGGGGATCGTTCACGGTGGCCGTGGCTGCCGCGGCGCGGATCGGCGACGCCGACCTGGCGGCGCACGAGATCACCTTCCAGCTGTTCTTCCTGATGGCCCTGGCCCTCGACGCGGTGGCCATCGCCGGCCAGGCGATGATGGGCCGTTTCCTCGGCGCCGACGATCGCTCGGGGGCCCGCCACGTGGGCCAGCGCATGGTGCAGTGGGGGCTGGTCACCGGTGCGCTCGCCGGTGGGCTGATCCTGGCCACCCGGCAGTGGCTCCCCGACATCTTCAGTGACGACCCTGCCGTCCTGTCGCTCACGTCGTTCCTGCTGGTGCACCTGGCACTACTCGGTCCGCTGGCCGGGTTGGTGTTCGCGCTCGACGGCATCCTGATCGGCGCCGGCGACATGCGCTTCCTGGCCGTGGCCATGGTCGGTGCGGCGCTGCTGTTCGTCCCGCTGGCGCTGGCCGTGCCCGCGCTGGGCTGGGGCATCGGCTGGGTCTGGGGCGCGATATGGGTGCTCATGGCGACCCGGGCCGCGGCCCTGGTGTGGCGTTTCCGCACCGATGCCTGGCTCGTGACCGGCGCCGCCCGCTGAGTAGGGTCGCGCCGGTGCGTGCGCCTGCCCAGACCCAGGCCGGGGCCCGCTTCGACGGCTGGCGGGTGGTCGCAGCGGTGTTCCTGCTGTTCGTCACCAGCGCCGGGTTGGGCTTCTACGGGCTGGCCATCTACCTCGACGCCATCACCGACGAGCAGGGCTTCTCCACCTCGTCGGTCTCGCTCGCCACCTCGATGTTCTTCCTGATCGCCGCGGTCGTGGGCCGCATCATCGCCGGACCCGTGGAGCGGGGCCACACCCGGGCCCTGGTGCTCGCGGGCGCCGTGATCTCCGGCCTGTCGCTGGCGGTGCTCGGCCGGGTCGAAGAGGTCTGGCAGCTGTACGCGGTGTACGTGGTCTTCGCCGTCGGCTTCGCCCTCTCGGGCCTCATCCCGGGTACCACCCTGGTGACCCGCTGGTTCCACGTCCGGCGATCCCTGGCGTTGGCCGTGGCCTCGACCGGGCTGTCGGTCGGTGGCCTCACTCTCACGCAGCTGGCGTCGTGGCTGATCGACCGCGAGGGCATGCGGGGCGCCACCCCGTGGTTGGGCGGGCTGTTCGTCCTGCTGGTCGCCCTCGCAGCGGTCTTCATGTGGTCCGATCCGGAGAGTCGGGGCCAGCTTCCCGACGGCGCCCCAACACCGGCGACGCCCGAACCCGCGCCAGCCGGGCCGCTCGGGGCCAACTACGAAGCTGCGGTGACCAACCGTTTCTTCTGGACCACCACCGGTGGATACTTCCTCGCAATGTGCGCCCAGGTCGGCGCCATCGCCCACATCGCCAACCTCGGGACCGAGCGGGTTGACCGAGCCACGGGGGCTCTGGCTGTGCTGGCCCTGGCCCTCGCCAGCGTGGTGTTCCGGCTGCTGGGCGGGGTGGTGGCTTCGCGGATCCCGCTGGCGGGGTTCACCGCCGGCCTGGCCATGGTGCAGGCCGGGGCCCTGGTGCTGGTGGGCGAAGCCGACTCCCGGGGCGGCCTGCTACTCGCCGCCTTCGTGTTCGGGGCCACGGTGGGCAACCTGTTGATGCTGCAGGCACTGCTGGTGGCCGAGGCGTTCGGGATCCGCGCCTATGCCCGGGTGTTCTCGCTGAACCAGCTCCTGGTCACCGTGGGGGTGGCCGCCGGGCCCTTCTTGTTGGGCGCCCTGGAGGATGCCTACTCGTACCGGGCGAGCTTCTGGGTCGCCGGCGCCCTCTCCGCGACAGCGGCGGCCACCTTCGCCGCCGGCGGGAGCGTCGACCGGGCCCGAGAGGCCACGACCGCCGTGACCTAGACCTCGACGGCGGTGAGGAGCACGCCGTCGATGCTGCCGTAGCGCCCACGAACCACCGACAACGGGCCATCGACCAGGATCTCCACGGTGAACGACGCCGTCGTGGGCTCGACGTGGACCCGGGCGTCCTCGAAGCCCAGCCAGCGCCGGGCCCGGGGGTACCAGGCCTTGTACACCGACTCCTTGGCGCTGAACACCAGCCGATCGGGGTGGCCCACCCCCAGGTCCGACGCCGACGCCACCCAGTCCCGCTCCTCGGGGCCCGTGACCCGGGCCAGGACCCCCTCCGGGAGGGGTTCGTCCGGTTCGGCGTCGATGCCCACGGCAACCACGTCGGCGGCCAGCGCCACC
>JBFINV010000144.1:0-6248 GCA_041611015.1 Acidimicrobiales bacterium
ATGGACCAGCGAGAAGGCCCGACCGTCGTCGACGGTCCCGACCAGGTTGCCGTCGGCGTCGCGGATCGAGTACTCGGCGGCCGAGCCGCTGCGGATCCCGAGGTTCCGGCCCGGAACTCCTCGGGCGGCCCAGACCGCGATGGGCTCGGTGCCCCCGCCCCGCAGACGCCGGCGCCGGGTCCGGAGCTGATCGGCGCGGACCAGGGCTCGGACCCCGTCGTCGAGGTCCTCACCCCAGTAGCGGTGATCGTCGTGGCTCAGGGGAAGCTCGTAGGCCGCGCAGGCCAGGTGCGGGTGCAGGATGAAGGGATTGCGGGGGTTGATGACCGCGGGTTCGGGCGGGCGATCGAACAGCTCGGCGGGGTGGGCCATGAGGTAGCGGTCGAGCTGGTCCTCCCCGGCCACCAGCACCGTCACCGACTCCTGGTGGTGGCGACCGGCCCGGCCCGCCTGCTGCCACATCGAGGCGATGGTGCCCGGGAAGCCGTTGAGGACACAGGCGTCGAGGCCGCCGATGTCGACGCCCAGCTCGAGGGCGGTGGTGGCCACCACCGCAGCCACCTCTCCGTCGAAGAGCTCCCGCTCGATCTCGCGGCGCTCCTCGGCGAGGTAGCCGGCGCGGTAGGAGCGGACGGTGTGGTCGAGGTCGTCGGGCAGCATGTCCCGCACGTGGCCCGCCACCAGCTCGGTTCCCTTGCGGCTGCGGCAGAAGGCGATCGTGCGGTGGCCCTCGGCCACCAGGCGGGAGACGGTCGATGCCGTCTCGGCGTTGCCCGAGGTCCGGGCGCCGGTGGCCGCGTCGACAACGGGAGGGTCGAGCAGCGCGAACAGGCGGGGGCCGCGGGGCGAGCCGTCGTCGGTGACCTCGTGCACTGGCAGCCCGCAGAGCTCCGAGGCCAGGCGGCCCGGCCGGCCGATCGTGGCCGACGTGAAGGCGAACACCGGCTCGGCGCCATAGTGGGCACACAACCGCCGCAGCCGCCGCAGCAGGTGGGCCAGGTTGGTGCCGAAGATGCCCCGCAGCATGTGCAGCTCGTCGATGACCACGTAGCGGAGCCGGCGCAAGAAGGTGTCCCAGCGGCCGTGGTGGGGGAGGATCCCGGCGTGGAGCATCTCGGGGTTGGTGAGGATCACGTTGGCGTTGCTGCGGATCCAACCCCGGTCGTTGCGGTCGGTGTCACCGTCGTAGGTGGCCGGGACCACCCCGGGGAAACCCATGGCGCCGAAGGACCGGAGCTGATCCTGGGCCAGGGCCTTGGTGGGGAAGATCGCCAGGGCGGTCGCCGGTCGGATGGGGTCGGCGATGGCCTCGGCGATCGGGAGCTGGTAGCACAGCGACTTCCCCGACGCGGTGCCCGTGGCCAGGGCCACGGAGCTGCCGGCGCGCAGCAGGTCGATGGCCGCCGCCTGATGTGACCACAGCGACTCGAAGGGAACGCAGGCGGCGACGGGCTCGGGGAGTGGGCGGGCCAGTGCGCCCGTGCGCTCCGGCCGGCACGGCAGGTGCTCGACGTGGACGACACGCCCGTCCGCGGCCAGCTCTTCGAGAAGGGCCTCGAGCGGGGAGCGGGCCAGCACCACCATCGCGCCATCGTAGATCCTGGCGACCACGAATCACAGTGGCGGAATTACGGCCACGTGAATCGCGGTCACGGGGCGCCGCCCTGCGTCGGACCAGCACATCCTTTACTCTCAGGAGTGTGATGTTGGCCGTGAGCTCCAGCGATGCTGGGCGCTGGAGGGTGCTGCACGTCCGGGGTGAGATCGACATGGCGACCTCCCCCACGCTGCGCCAGGAGATCATCGGCCAGATCGGAGCCGGCCACCGGAATCTGGTGGTCGACCTCGCGGGCGTGGACTTCGTGGACTCCACCGGCTTGGGTGTCCTGATCGGCGGCCTCAAGCGGACCCGCAGCCAGGGCGGGGACATGCGTCTGAGCGGGGTCACCGGCCAGCTCAGCCGGGTCTTCGAGCTGACCGGGCTCGACGACGTGTTCACGGTGATCGATGCCGACCAGCCCGACGGCGTCGTCGGGGCCCAGCCGTGACCAGCGGCATCAATCTGGTCATCCCGGCACAACCCGAGTACCTCTCGCTCGTCCGGGCGGTCGTTGCCGCCGCGGCCGCGCTCGACCCCGGGCTCGGCGACGACCGCATCGAGGACCTGCGCATCGCCGTGTCGGAAGCCACCACCAACGCCATCGAAGCGCACGCCAACCTGGGCTCCCGGGAGCGCATCACCATCCGCTGCGACCTGGCCGACGATCGCATCGAGGTCGAGGTCGAAGACCATGCCGACCCCGGCTTCGAGGCCGGCGAGCTGGACTCGCCCGGCCCCCTGGACCGGCCCGGGCGCCTGGAGTACGAGGGCGGGATGGGCATCCCGCTGATGCGGGTCCTGGCCGACGAGATGAAGATCCGCTCGCTCGACCACGGCACCGCTGTACAGCTGGTGGTGTACGCGTCGGGTCCGAGCAAGGACTGACGCTGGGCCTGCCCGCCGACCCTCCGACCGAAGCCGGTGGCTCCGAGCTGGTGTGGTACGTGGCGTATGGCTCGAACCTGCTCGCCGAGCGCTTCGTCACCTACCTCGAGGGTGGGCGAGCCCGCGGCCGAACCCGCGCCCACCCGGGCGCGCGCGACGCCACCCGCTGGCGGGCCGACCACCCGGTGGAGCTGCCCCACCGGATGCACTTCGCGGGAACCAGCCGGTGGTGGGGAGGCGGTGGGGTCGCCCTGGTGGATCCCCAGGCCGGCCACCACCCCAGCCGGGGGAGGGCGTACCTGATCACCCGCCAGCAGTTCGAGGACGTGCTGGCCCAGGAGTCGGGACGACCGGTGGGCCGCCGGGTCGACCTCGGTCTCGCCATCGACGGCGGCCAGGCAGTGGTGGGCGACGGCAGTTACGACCTGGTGTTCCGGCTCGGTGATCATCAGGGCTGGCCGATGCTCACCTTCACCCGGACCGCCCCCGTGTCGTCGCTGCAGTACAACGCCCCGAGCGCCGAGTACACGAGCTGCATCGTGGCCGGGCTCGGCGAGAGCCACGGCGTCAGCGAAGCTGCGGCCAGGGCCTACCTGGACGAGCGCTTTGCCGCAGCTCTGAACGAGTGAGGCGGGGCTCGGCCATGAGTGAGCAGGAGCCCACACTCCCCAAGCCCGACGAGCTGCTCGCGCTCGACGCGGTGACCGAGCAGCTCTTCTCCACCCTGAAGCTCTGGTTCGGCGTCGACGACCGGGTGACCCTGGATCTCGCCGCGGTGGACTCTGCGGTCGGTGAGCTCGGCGACCCGGTGATGATCGCGGCGCTGGCGATGCGCAAGCTCCAGGCGCTGCACCTCATCGCCACTCCGGGGGTGCGGACGTCCACCGACGTGGTGGTGACGATCGTCAACGACTTGGACCGGGCCCTGGTCCAGGCGCCGAGCATGTATCTCTCGCTGACGGCCGAGGGGACCGACTGGGACGCGGCGCTCGCCGAGCTGGACGCCGGCAGCGATGCCGACGACGCCCCTGTCGACGCTGACGCCCCCGACTCGGACCTCGAGGACTTCCGGTTCCTCCACGGCGCCCTCCACGATGCAGCTCACGCGGTGGTCGAAGCCAGCGATGGGGAGATCCGGTACTTCGAGTGAGCCTCCGGGGAAGCGCTAACGTCGCGGTGTGACCCGGTACGGCGACGTCTTCGTCTCCCCGGGAGAGCACCACGTGGCCATCGTGGAGATCGGGCGGCCTCCCGACAACTTCTTCGACTCCGAGTTGATCGGCTCGCTGGCCGACGCCATCGAGGACCTGGACGCCGACCCGGGCTACCGGGCTCTGGTCCTGTGCTCGAAGGGGAAGCACTTCTGTGCCGGGGCTTCGATCGAGTCCGAGACCATCGACCTCGTCGCACCGGAGCGCGCCACCGCGCTCTACGAGCAGGCGCTGCGCCTCTTCGCCACCCGGACGCCGGTCGTGGCTGCGGTCCAGGGCGCAGCCATCGGCGGGGGCCTCGGGTTGGCCGCCTTCGCAGACTTCCGGGTGGCCGCGCCCGAGGCCCGGTTCAGCGCCAACTTCGCGAGCTTGGGATTTCACCACGGGTTCGGGCTCACCGTCACCTTGTCGGCCATCGTCGGCCAGCAGCACGCCCTGGACCTGCTCTACACCGGCCGGCGGGTACCCGGGGACGAGGCCACCGAGATGGGCTTGGTCGATCGTCTGGTCTCGCTCCCGTCCCTGCTCTCGACGGCCCTGGCGCTGGCCGGGGAGATCGCGGCGTCCGCGCCGTTGGCCGTGGACGCCATCCGCCGCACCATGCGGGGCGAGCTGATCGATCGGCTCCGGGCGGCGATGGATCACGAGCTGGCCGAGCAGATCCGGCTGCGCCAGACCGAGGACTTCGCCGAGGGGGTCCGGGCCACCGCCGAGCGCCGACCGGGCCGATTCAAGGGGGCGTGAGCGCCGACCGGGCCGGTTCAAGGGGGCGTGAGGGCCGCCGATAGGGCCCAGTAGGAGTCGGCGGTTTGGGACACGCGGACTTGTAGCCTTTGCCTCGCACGGACACCCCGGAGCCCCCCGCACCATGGCCGGTCAGATCCCAATCCCACAGATCACGTTCCTCGGGAGCGACAACCGTCTCGCATCCCGTCTCGGCCGCCCGTTCCGCCGGTTCCTCGAGGTCGAGGCCGCGGGCGGGGTGGTGCTGCTCGTCGCCACCGTGGTGGCCCTGATCTGGGCCAACTCGCCCTGGGGCGACAGCTACACCGACCTGTGGCACACCGAGATCGAGATCAACGTGGGGGGCTTCCACCTGGGCGGCGAGGACCACCCGCTCGACCTCGAGGTGATCGTCAACGACGCGCTGATGGTCATCTTCTTCTTCGTCGTCGGCCTCGAGATCAAGCGGGAGCTGGTCACCGGGCAGCTCCGGGACCGTCGTGCCGCGGCGTTGCCCGCCATCGCGGCGGCGGGCGGCATGGTGGTGCCCGCCCTCCTCTACTACGTGTTCAACACCAGCGGCGAGGCCGCCGACGGCTGGGGTATCCCCATGGCAACCGACATCGCGTTCGCGGTCGGTGTGCTCTCGCTGATGGGCGACCGGATCAGCCGGTCGATGAAGGTGTTCCTGCTGTCGCTCGCGATCGTGGACGACATCGGCGCCATCTTGGTGATCGCGCTGTTCTACACCGACAACCTCTCGCTCGGCTGGCTCGCCGCCGCAGCGGTCATCACCGGGCTGATCGTGTTCCTCCGGGAGCTGCGGGTCTGGTACATCCCGCTCTACGTCCTGCTCGGGGTGGCGCTGTGGCTGGCCACCTTCGAGTCCGGCGTTCACGCCACCATCGCCGGCGTTGTGCTCGGGATGATCACGCCGGCCCGGCCCCTGCAGACCCGCGAGCAGGCGGCCCAGTGGGTCGAGTGGCTGCGTGAGAAGGGCGAGGATCTCTTCCGCGTCGACATCGAGTACGCCGCGTTCCACATGCGCGAGTCGACGCCCGTCGCCGAGCGACTCGAGATCGCGCTGCATCCCATCAGCAGCTTCGTGATCGTGCCCATCTTCGCCCTCGCCAACGCCGGGGTCGACCTCGGCGGCGGCGTCCTGGGTGACGCCGCCACCAGCGGCGTCACCTGGGGTGTCGGCCTGGGGCTGGTGGTCGGCAAGATCGTGGGCATCGCCGGCTTCACCTGGGTCGGCCAGCAGCTGCCGTTCACCAGCACCCCCCAGGGCATGACCCCCATGCACCTGCTGGGGCTGGCTGCGGTGGCCGGCATCGGCTTCACCGTCTCGCTGTTCATCACCGGGCTGGCGTTCACCGACCCGACGTTGGTGGCCGACGCCAAGATCGGCATCCTGTTCGCGTCTGCAGCTGCGGGCGCCATCGGGCTGGTCATCCTCAAGCGGGCCTGCCGCCGGGAGATCCACCACGTCAGCACTCCGCGGCGGGCCCCGGCCGAACCGGTACCGTCGTGATCCCGGCCCGCCGGCCGTTGCCCTGGTCGCAGCGGGCAACGAGGTGTTGACAAGACCCACGTCAGCGCCCATACCTTCTTTCCAAGCTCTCCAACGAACCGCATGCCCAAAGCCCTCGTCATCGTCGAGTCCCCCGCCAAGGCGCGCACCATCGCCGGCTTCCTCGGGGACGGATTCGTGGTCGAATCCTCGATCGGCCACGTGCGCGACCTGCCGCGCAACGCTGCCGAGGTGCCCAAGTCCCACAAGGGTGAGCCCTGGGCCAACCTGGGCATCGACGTCGAGAACGACTTCA
>JBFINV010000145.1:0-6238 GCA_041611015.1 Acidimicrobiales bacterium
GGGTGGAGGGGAGGTCCAGCGCCCTCGAGTCAGGCTGCCAGCGTGGAGGGGTCGGCGCCGATGTGGGCCACCAGCTCGAGCTCGGCGGCGCGGCGCCTGTAGGCGGTCGCCAGGGGTGTGGGCAGCGACGCCGCCTCCTTGCGGAGGTGGGCGGCGCGGTGTCGGGACTGGTCGGGCTTCATCTTCTCCTCGACGACGATGATTCGGGGGAGCGGTTCGGGTGATCGAACCCCAGGACCCGGTGCCCTATTCCCCTGATCCCCCTGCCTGCTGTGCGGCCGCACGGAGCCGGGGGCGGCGCCGGGGCTGGGGGAACTGCGCCCGGGCCAGCGCCACCGCCGCGGTGATCAGCCCCAGGTGGGAGTAGGCCTGGGGGTGGTTGCCCAGCATGAGGTCGGTGCTGGGCTCGTACTCCTCGCTCAGCAGTCCGGTGTGGCCGGCCAGATCCACGTACCGATCGAAGAGGATGCGGGCGTCGGCCAGCTGACCCATCATCACGTAGGCCTCGATGAGCCAGGCGGTGCAGATCAAGAACCCGGCCTCGTCGCCCGGCAGCCCGTCGTCGAGGCGGTACCGGTAGACGATCGAGCCCTTCCGCAGATCCCGTTCGATGGCCTTCACGGTGGCGACGAAGCGGGGGTCGGTGGTGGGGAGCAGCCCGGACAGGCCGATCCACAGAACCGCGGCGTCCAGCTCGTCCTCGCCGTAGGCGATCGTGTAGGCCTCGGCTCGTTCGTTCCAGCCGTGGCTGATGACGTCGCCGGCGATGGCGTGGCGCAGCGGGCGCCAGGTGACCGGGACCTCGCGCCCGGTGCGCTCGCCGATCTTCATCGCCCGATCGACCGCCAGCCAGCACATCACCTTGGAGTGGACGTGGTGGCGCTGGGGACGGCGCTCCTCCCAGATGCCGTGGTCGGGCTCGTGCCAGCGGCGAGACACGGCCACCACCATGTCGGTGACCAGCTGCCACATGTCGTCGGTGATCTCCAGGCCCCGAATCGCCAGCCGGTGCACCAGCTCCACCACCGGTCCGAACACGTCGAGCTGGACCTGTTGGTCGGCGGCGTTGCCGATCCGCACCGGCCGGCTGCCCATGTAGCCATTGAGGGTGGGCAGCACCGCCTCGGGGAGGAACTCGTCGCCGGCCAGGGGGTAGAGGGGTCGGAGCTGCTCGGGTCCGGGCAGGTGGCTGACCCGGTCGAGGAGCCAGCCCAGCAGGTCCCGGGCCTCCTGGTAGCTGCCCAGCTCGACCAGCGCGCAGGCGCCGAGCGAGGCGTCGCGGGGCCAGCAGTACCGGTAGTCCCAGTTGCGGACCCCGCCGGCCACCTCCGGCAGGCTGGTGGTGGCCGCGGCCAGCATCGCCCCCGTGGGCTGGTGGCAGAGGGCCTTGAGGGTCAGGGCGCTGCGCTGCACCGCCCGCGGCGCCACCGGGGGCAGATCCAGCTCGGCCGCCCAGCTCGTCCAGTACTCCGCGGTGGCCTGGCGCCGCGCCGGCTCGGGCTGGTCGGGCTCGTTCACCGGCTCGAAGGCCAGGTCGAGCACCAGCGGCTCCCCGGTGAGCTGGACCTCGGCGCGTGCCGTCTGGTTGGGCCCGTCGTCGACGATCTCCCACTGGACCCCGGGGGCGCGCAGCAGGATGGTCTGGAGCACCCCTCGGATCATGATCCCGTCGGCCACCCGCACCAGCTGGGTCTGGGCCCGGCCGAAGTCGAGGCGGGGGGCGAACTCGATCACCGCGCTGCCCTTGCCGTCGAGGACCCGGACCAGGTCGGTGCGTCCCGGTGGCAGGGTCGCCCGACCGCCGGACACGTCGAGGTAGTCGGTCACCATCAGCCCGGACCAGCGGGTCTCGAGGATCAGGGTGCTCGACAGGTACCGCTGGGAGATGGGCGGGGACTCGTTGGCGGGGCGGACCGCGAAGTACCCGGCGTGAGGGCCCCCGACGAGCTCGGCGAACACTGCGGGCGAGTCGGCGCGGGGATGGCAGAGCCAGGTGATCCGGGCGTCGGGGGTGACCAGGGCGACGGTGCGCTGGTCGGAGAGCATCGAGTGGTCCTCGATGTCGGGCGCCTGCTCGCCCTGCAGCCAGGCCCGGCGGAGCTCGCACAGCAGCGCCAGGTGGCGGGCCACGTCCTCGGTGTCGTCCAGGCGGAGGTGGGCCTTGGTCACGCCCTCGCCGATCTTGACCCCGAGGTCGGGGCCCCGGAGGGTGGCGAAGGCGTCCTCGTCGGTCACGTCGTCGCCGAAGAACAACACCGCGTCGGCGGCGACCTGGCGGCGGAGGGTCTCGAGCGCGGTGCCCTTGTTGGTGCTGACCACGGCCAGCTCGATGACCATCTTGCCCCGCTTGATCTGCACCCCGGGCAGCCGGGCCGGGCCGTCGAGGATCTTCTGCACCAGCCGCTCGGCCTCGTCGGGGTCGGCGTTGCGGTAGTGGAAGGCCACGCTGGCCGGCTTCTTCTCGATGGTGAAGCCCGGTCCTCCGCTGGCGGCCAGCTCGTCGAGGTCCCGGGTGATCTCCTGGCGCAGCTCCACCTGGTCGGGTTCGAGGTCGCTGGCGAAGCCGGCGTCGAACTCCGAGCCGTGGCTGCCCACCAGGTGGATCTCCGACGGCAGCCGGCTGAGCGCCGCCAGGTCCCGCAGCGACCGCCCCGAGACCACGGCCACGTGGGTGTCGGCGAACGACGCCAGGGCTCGCAGCGCCGCCACCGACTCCCGGTGCGGATAGGCCAGGTCGGGTACCTCCACCAGTGGTGCCAGGGTGCCGTCGTAGTCGCAGGCCACGAGCAGGGTGGGCGTGCGAGCGATCTCCTGGAGCCTGGGGGTCAGCTCCGCCGCGGTCATTGGCTCTCCAGCTGCTCCACGAAGGTGCGCGCCCAGTGCTCCGCGGTGTTGTGGGCCACGGCGGCGCGCATCGCGCGCATGCGCTGATGTTGCTCGTCGGGGCGCATGAACACCGCGAACTCGATGGCCTCCTTCAGGCCGTCGATGTCGTAGGGGTTCACGAGCACCGCTTCGTTCAGCTCGTGGGCCGCGCCCGCGAACTCGCTCAGCACCATGCTGCCGGTCAGGTCGTGGCGGGTGGCCACGTACTCCTTGGCGACCAGGTTCATGCCGTCGCGGAAGGGGGTCACGAGCATCACATCGGCGAGCCGGTAGAGGGCGATGAGCTCTTGGAAGGTGTGGCTGCGGTGGAGGTAGTGGACCGCGGGGCGGTTCATGGTGCCGAAGTTGCCGTTGATCTCGCCGACGAGCTGCTCCACCTGGGACCGGATGTCGGCGTAGCCGGTGACGTTGGAGCGGGTGGGCTCGGCGATCTGGATGAGCACCACGTCCTCGGCCGAGATCCGGTTCTCGTCGAGGAGCTCGTTGAAGGCGCGGAGGCGCTGCTCGATGCCCTTGGTGTAGTCGAGCCGATCCACGCCCAGCAGGACCTTGCGGGGCTTGCCCAGGGTGGTGCGCAGCTCCTCTACCGCGTCGTCGGACTGGGGGCTGGCCGCGGCGGTCGCGAACCGCTCGTAGTCGATGCCGATCGGGTGGGTGCGCACGTGGGTGGTCCGGCCGCCGAACTTGGTCTGGTCGTCGTGGATCTCCACGTCGTCGATCAGGCGGGGGAGCACGTGCAGGAAGTTGTGGGTCATCACCTCGGTCTGGAACCCGATGAGGTCGGCCCCGAGCAGGGCCCGCACGATCTGGGCCCGCCAGGGCAGGCGCAGGAACAGCTCCCGGGCAGGGAACGGGATGTGGGAGTAGAAGCCGATGCGCATGTCCGGCATGACCTGGCGGATCATCCCGGGGACCAGCTGCAGCTGGTAATCGTGGATCCACACCGTGGCGTCGGGCTCGGCCATGGTCAGGACGGTCTCGGCGAAGCGGTGGTTGACCTGCACGTAGGCGTCCCACCAGGTGCGGTGGAACTCGGGCGGCGACATGGCGTCGTGGTAGAGGGGCCACAGGGTGCCGTTGCTGAACCCCTCGTAGTAGAGCTGGACGTCGGCCCGGCTCAGCGGCACCGGGTGCAGCCGGATGCCATCGTGCATGAACGGGGCCGGCGCCGGGCCCGCGGCGCCGGTCCAACCCACCCACGAGGTGTTCTCCCGTTTGGCCATGACCGGCGACAGGGCCGACACCAGCCCGCCCGGACTGGTCTCCCAGCGGCGCTCGTTTCCCTCCTGGACCATGCGAACCGGGAGCCGGTTGGCGACGACGATGAACTGTCGGGCTGTCATCGGGCCCATGATCGCACGTTCCGACTACCCGGCATGCAGTGGTGCCATGAGCTCGACGAGCGCGGCGACGTCCCGGGGCCCCAGACGCTCCAGCTCCGTGTCGAGCCCGTAGTGGTCGGCCACGGCGACCACGTGGCCGTTCTCGGTCACGATCCCCACCGCGCTGGCCGGCACCAGGGCCGGGTGCTCGGCGCCGGCCGCGTGGGAGACCCGCAAGAGCTCGGCGCGCAGGGCCTCGATGTAGTTCCCGGCGCGCGCGCCCTTGCTGGTGGGGTCGAGGCCCCGGGTGAGCCAGCGGTTCTGGGTGGCGACCCCGGTGGGGCAGTGACCGGTGTGGCAGCGTTGGGCCTGGATGCAGCCGATCGCCAGCATGGCCTCGCGGCCCACGTTGACCATGTCGCAGCCCAGCGTGAAGGCGGCCAGCGCGGTCTCGGGATAGCCGAGCTTGCCGGCGCCGATGAACACCACCTGCTGGTGGAGGCCTTCGGCAACGAAGGGTGCGTAGGCCCTGGCCATGGCCCGGCGGAAGGGGTAGGCGACGTGGTCGGTGAACACCGCGGGGCCGGCCCCGGTGCCGCCCTCGCCGCCGTCGACGGTCACGAAGTCCGGCCCCTGCCCGGTGGTGGCCATGTGGTGCGCCAGCTCCTCCCAGAACCGCGACTGGCCCACCGCCGACTTGATGCCCACCGGCAGGCCGGTGGCGTCGGCGATCCGCTCCACGAACGACACCAGCCCGGCCACGTCGTCGAAGGTGCGGTGCCGGGCCGGGCTCTCGACGGCCACGCCCACCGGCACCCCCCGGGCCGCGGCGATCTCGGGGGTGACCTTGGCTGCCGGGAGCAGCCCGCCGATGCCGGGCTTGGCGCCCTGGCTCAGCTTGAGCTCGATGGCCCGTACCGGGGCGCTGGCCACGGTCTCGAGGAGCCGCTCCATGGAGAACCGGCCCGAACCGTCGCGGCACCCGAAGTAGCCGGTGCCGATCTGGTAGACGAGCTCGCCGCCGTGGCGGTGGTGGTCGGCGATGCCACCCTCACCGGTGTTGTGCAGGCAGCCGCTGTGGGCCGCGCCCTCGTTGAGGGCTCGCACCGCCGGTCCCGACAGCGACCCGAAGCTCATCCCCGAGATGTTGACCACCGATGCCGGACGGAAGGCGCCCGGCCGCTCCCGCCAGCCGCCGAGCACCTTGGCCGCCGGGAGCGGTCGGCTGCCGTCGGCGCCGGCCAGGATCGGGAAGCCGCTGTGCTCGATGACGATGTGGCCCGGGGCCTCGACGTCGTCGTCGGTGCCGAAGCCGAAGTACGGGTTCTGCCGCTTGGCCGTGGCGTAGACCCAGCGCCGCTGATCCCGGCTGAAGGGGCGTTCCTCGTCGTTGTCGGCCACGATGTACTGGCGCAGCTCGGGGCCGAAGGTCTCGGTCATGTACCGGAGGTGCCCGATGATCGGGAAGTTGCGCAGGACCGCGTGACGGGTCTGCACCAGGTCGTAGGCGGCCACCAGCACGAGGAGCGCCCCGAGTGCGATCAGCAGGATCGACCACCAGGGCACCGCAGTCACTCCGGGGCCAGGGCCGCGGCGGTGCTGATCCGGGGCTCGGCGGCGCCGTGGTGGACCCCGTCGGGGTCGATGTCGATCAGGTGGGCGTGACCGGCGTTCACCTTGCGGCACTCGACCCGGTGCCCCCGGGCCTCGAGGTCCTCGACCCAGGCGGCCTCGGCGTCGGGCTCGACCACCACCACGGCCTCGTCGAGACGGAGCCAGGTGTCGAAGCCGTGCGAGCCGGGGATCTCGAGGATCCAGCGGGGCCCACCCAGCACCCGACCCGGCGCCTGGCCGGCGTGGAGCAGGCGGCTCAGGAGCTGGAGCACGATCTGGGGCTGGGCGTCGCCGCCCTGGGTGCCGACCACGGTGCGCAGGCTCCCGTCAGCCCGGGTGATCAGCGCCGGCGACAGGGTGTGGGGCGGCCGGCGGCCGGGCCCGTACTCGGCGGGGTGCCCGGGCTCGAGGCTGAA
>JBFINV010000146.1:0-6237 GCA_041611015.1 Acidimicrobiales bacterium
CAAGTACGCCTCGCTCAAGTTCTTCCTCTACACGCTGTTCGGATCGGCGCTCATGCTGGTGAGCTTCCTCGCGCTGTTCTTCGTGTCGAAGGACCCGGCCAGCGGCGAGGCGCTGCGGACCTTCGACATGCGGATCCTGTCCGAGGTCGCCGGCGCAGGCATCGTCGACACGACGGCGCTGTGGATCTTCGCGGGGATGTTCATCGGCTTCGGCGTGAAGGTGCCGATGTTCCCGTTCCACACCTGGTTGCCCGACGCCCACACCGAGGCCCCGACCGTCGGCTCGGTCATCCTGGCCGCGGTGCTGCTCAAGCTGGGAACCTACGGCTTCGTCCGCATCGCCATCCCGATGCTGCCCGAGGCCGCCGCGGCCTGGGCCCCCTTCATCGGGTTGCTGGCGGTGGTGGGCATCATCTACGGCGCCCTCGGCTGCCTGGCCCAGCGGGACATGAAACGGCTGATCGCGTTCTCGTCGGTGGCCCACATGGGTTTCGTGATGCTCGGCATCGCCACCCTGACCGACTTCGGGATCAACGCCGCCATCTTCGGGATGGTGGCCCACGGGCTCATCACCGGGATGCTGTTCTTCCTGGCCGGCTCGGTGAAGGAGCGGTATCACACCCTGGACATGAACCGCCTGGGCGGCCTGCTGGTGAACGCCCCCCGCATGGGCTGGATCCTGGGGTTCTGCGCCATGGCCTCGCTCGGGCTGCCCGGCCTGGCCGGGTTCTGGGGCGAGTTCCCCGCCATCCTGGCGAGCTACAACCCCGCCGACATCCTCCCCGAGGAGACCTTCCGGGGCTACATGGTGGTGGCCGCGCTGGGCACGGTCTTCGCCGCCGGCTACCTGCTCTGGATGCTGCAGAAGACGGCGATGGGGACGCCCACCGCGGAGTTCGCCGATGACCCGCACATCACCGACGTCAACACCACCGAGTGGCTGGCCTGGGCCCCGATGCTGGCGCTCATCGTGTTCTTCGGCCTCTACCCCCGGCCCCTCTTCACCACCACCGACGACGCCGTGGTCAAGTCCCTCGAGGTCAACGTCGTGGACGAGGTGCCGGATTGCCTGTCCCTCGACACCGACGCCGGTGAGATCTGCTTCGACGAGCTGCGCAGCGACGCCGTGGCTGCCGGAAGCTGATGTTCTCGACCGTCCTCGCCCAGCTGGAGTTCGTCCGGCCCGCCATCGACTGGCACGCGGTCGCGCCGGAGCTGGTCTTGTTGGGTGTGGGCTCGGTCCTCACCCTGGCCGACATCATCTGGCTGGAGCGGGGCCGCCGCTACACCGCGTCGCTCGCGGGCATCGGGCTGTTGTTGCCGCTCATCCCGATCGTCACCCTGGCGATCGACGCCGAGACCCGCACGATGTTCAAGGGCGCGTACGTGATCGACAAGTACTCGCTCATCCTCAAGGCCATGTTCCTGCTGACGGGCTACGTGGTGGTGCTCCTGTCGTCGAACTACATCGGCGAGGGGGACTATTGGGAGAACGAGTACTACGGGATGATGGTCTCGTCGATCCTGGGCATGGTGGTGATGGCCTCGTCCCGAGACCTGATCAGCATCTTCGTGGCCCTCGAGCTGCTGTCGATCCCCGCGTACATGCTGGCCACCTGGCGCAAGCGCGACCTCAAGAGCAACGAGGCCGGGCTCAAGTACTACCTCATGGGGGTCTTCGCGTCGGCGATCATGCTCTACGGGATGTCGTTGGTCTTCGGGGTGGCGGGCAGCACCATCCTGGTCGACATCAACGAGGCCATCAGCGCCGACGACTCCAGCGCCGCGGTGGTCACCCTGGGCGTGATCTTCGTGGTGGTCGGGTTCGGGTTCAAGGTCTCGTCGTTCCCGTTCCACACCTGGGCCCCCGACACCTACGAGGGGGCGCCGACACCGGTGACCGCCTTCCTGGCGGTGGCCTCCAAGGCCGCCGGTTTCGTGGCCCTGATGAACCTGGTGGTGGTCGGCTTCGGTGGCCGCGAGGACGTCTACCAGCCGCTGATCTGGATCCTGGCTGCGGGCTCGATGACCGCGGGCAACGTCATGGCCCTGCGCCAGACGAACATCGTCCGGCTCATGGCGTACTCCGGGGTCAGCCAGGCCGGGTTCATGCTGGCGCCCCTGGTCGTGGCCGGCGAGGGTCTCCAGAGCGCCGACGACGCGGTGTCGGCGATCGTGACCTACATCGTCATCTACGCGGCGATGAACCTCGGTGTCTTCGCGGTCATCATCAGCGTGGCCCGCAAGACCGGGTCGGGGGACATCTCGAGCTACGACGGCCTGTTCCAGTACGCGCCCCAGATGGCGATCCTCATGACCGTGTTCCTGGCCTCGCTGGGCGGGGTGCCTCCATTCGGTGGCTTCTTCGCCAAGCTCTCGGTGTTCCGGGTGCTGGTCTCGGCCGAGACCGGTCTGGGCTACAGCCTGGCGGTGATCGGGGCCGTCAACGCGGTCATCGCCTTCGGCTACTACATCCGCATCACCAGGGCCATGTGGGCCGAGGAGCCCCACCTCGGTGACCGGACGCCGATCCGGGTCCCCCCGGCGCTGGCCTCGGCGCTGTTCATCACCGTCGGACTGACCGTCGCCTTCGGCGTGGTCCCCGGGATCGTCACCCACTTCACCGACGTCAGCCTCCTCGCAGCGCCGTGATGCGGCGCGCCATCAAAGCGCGCTTCGGTAGGATCGCCACTCCATGAGCGGCCGGAAGTTCGTCCAGAACCCTGGACCCACCAACATCCCCGACGCCGTGCTGGAGGCTTTCCGGCGGCCCGCAATGGACTTCGACGCCCCGGAGTTCATCGAGCTGATCGACGGCATCTGGGCCGAGCTGCCGGCGCTGTTCGGCGGGGCCCACGGGGTGGTGGTGCTCACCTCCGTGGGCCACGGGGCCTGGGAGTCCGGCCTGGTCAACATCCTGGCCCCCGGGGACCGGGCCATGTTCGTGTCCGGTGGCCTGTTCGGCCAGGCCTGGGGGACCACCGCCCAGACCCTGGGCTACGACGCCACCATCACCCCGATCGCCGACCTCCGCCGAGCGCCAGAGCCCGAGGTGGTCCACGAGGCGCTGGTCGCCGATCGTGGGCACAGGGTCAAGGCGGTGTGCGTGGCCCAGACCGAGACCTCGACGGGCAGCGTGGTCGACGTGGCTGCCTTCAGGGAGGCCATCGACGAGGCGGACCACCCGGCGTTCTTCGTCGTCGATGCCATCGGGTCCTTCGCCACCGAACCCATGCACATGCGCGAGTGGAAGGTCGACGTCGTTCTGGCCGCCTCGCAGAAGGCGTTGATGATGCCCCCGGGCCTGGCGTTCTGTGCCTTCAGCGAGCGGGCCCTCGATCGAGCCCGGGAGCGACCCACCCCCTCGGCCTACTGGGCCTGGCCGCCGCGCATGAACCAGGAACGGTCCTACATGCGCTTCGGTGGGACCCCGCCCGAACAGCACATCTACGCGCTGCGGGCCGCCATGGACCTGATCGAGGAGGAAGGCGGGATCGACGCGGTGGTGGCCCGGCACCGGGCCTACGCCGAAGCCGTCCACGCCTGCGTGGAGGCCTGGGGGAAGGAGGGCCCCTGGGAGCTCAACGTGGTGGATCCTGCCGAGCGGGCCGCCGCGGTCACCTGTGTGCGCACCGGGGACATCGACGCCGAGGAGATCCGCTCGGTGTCACGGGACCGGTTCGGGGTGTCGGTCGGCGCAGGCATGCTCGACCTGATGGGCCGGGCCTTCCGCATCGGCCACCTCGGCGACCTCAACGAGCCGATGTTGCTGGGGGCGCTGGGCGGGATCGAGGCTGCGATGGACCACCTGGGCCATCCCCACGGTCCGGGCGTGGCGGCCGCGGTCGCTGCGCTCGCGGCCCACCCGTGACCCTGGTCGAGCTGATCCGCGCCGAGATCGACGAGCGGGGCCCGCTGCCGTTCAGCCGGTACATGGAGCTGGCCCTCTACCACCCCGAGCTCGGGTTCTATGCCCGGGGTCGGGCCGGGCGACGCGGCGATTTCATCACCAGCCCCGAGGTCGGCCCTCTGTTCGGCGCGGTGCTGGCCCGGGCCCTGGACGGTTGGTGGGACGAGCTGGGTCGCCCCGATCCGTTCACGGTCGTGGAGGCCGGGGCCGGGCCGGGCACGCTCGCCACGACGGTGCTGAACGCCGAACCCCGCTGCCTCGACGCCCTGCAGTACCTGGCGGTGGAGGCGAGCGAGTCGCAGCGGGCGATGCATCCCCCCGGGGTGACCTCGCCCCCGGTGATGCCGACCAGCATCGGGACGGGGGTGGTCCTGGCCAACGAGCTGCTGGACAACCTGCCCTTCGACATCCTCGAACATGAGGGCTCTGGTTGGTGCGAGGTCCGCGTCGGGCGAGCTGGCGACGCCCTGACCGAGGTCCTGGTGCCGGCCGGTCCGCCGGTCCATGTCGCGGATCCACTTGCGCCCGGAACCAGGGTGCCGCTACAGCGAGCCGCAGCCGGGTGGCTGGCCGACGCCCTGGGGAGGCTGGGACGGGGTCGGGTGCTCGTCATCGACTACGGCGTCCCCGCCTACCCGGTCGGGCCCGAGCGCGTGTGGCTGCGCACCTACCGCGACCACGAGCGGGGTGGCAGTCCGCTCGACGCCCCGGGGAGCTGCGACATCACCGCCGATCTGGATCTGACTGCGCTCGCGCAGGTGCGCCCGCCCGACCGGCAGCGGACCCAGGCGGAGTGGCTCCGGGACCACGGGATCGACGAGCTGGTCCAGGAAGGAGCGGAGCACTGGGCCCAGCACGCAGCGGCCCCGAACCTGCGGGCCCTGGCGATGCGGAGCCGGGCCGTGGAGGGCGAAGCGCTCCTCGACCCGACCGGCCTGGGCGGCTTCGTGGTCCTGGAGTGGGAAGTCTGAACCCGGAGCGTCCGCTCGGTCAGTACATCGTGTTGGGGTTCGCCGACGTCTCCGGGACCTGCTGAACCGCGTCCCAGTGCTCGACGATCCGGCCGTCGCCGTCGAAGCGGAAGAAGTCCATGGTCACGTACTCCTGCCCGCCCGGCCAGACCTGGTGGGTGTGCACTGCGACCAGGTCGTCCTCGGCAACGGCACGCACGAACTCGATGCTCTTGTCCGGATACTCGGCGTTCATCTGCTCGAAGTACTCGACGAAGGCCTCGGGGCCGTCGCCCACCCAGGGGTTGTGCTGGGTGTACCACTCGCCCAGGTAACGCTCGGCCGCCTCCCGGGGGCTTCCTTCGAAAGCGGTCCGGTAGAAGGCGATCGCGGTCTGCTTGTTCTGCGCCAGATCGGTCATGGGCCGAAGCCTACGCGGCCGAACGCGACCGCCCCGGCCCGTGAGGGCCGGGGCGGCGTGCGTGTCGGACGTCAGATCGACGTCAGTTGATCGTGAACTCCTGGGTCTGCGGGTTCAGGTGACCGAGCCGCATTGCGCCGGCGGTCTCCTTGCCGCTGAACCGGAAGATGTTGAGACCCTCGGTGATGTTGGTCTCGTAGATGAAGTTGTTGTACCAGTACGAGGACCAGGCCCCGCCGATCTCACAGCCGGCGCCGCCGCAGAACGGACCACCCGGCGGCGGGATCGGAGGCGGATCCGAGTAGGCCAGCTCGACCGCATTGGCCCGGTCGGTGAAGTCCACCACGCTGGTGCCGGACTGGTAGCTGCCGTGGACGAGCACGTCCCTGCCGCTGGGCAGAGGCACGACGTTGAGGTTGTGGAGCGTGCAGTTCTCGATGTTGCTCTGGTCCCGAGGGATGGTCCACGTGCCCAGCAGGTCGAACGGCGCCGACGTGCTGTAGAAGAAGTAGGACTTGTCCGAGTCGGGGTTGCCGGCCTGGCAGTTCGCGAAGACGCCGCCACCCGGCTCGTGGCCGAAGATCAGCACCTCACCGTCGAAGCTGAAGGCCGCGGAGTGGCCGATGCCCACGAATGGGACGGTGATCGAGGCGATCTCGAACGGGTTGACAAGGCTGCCCGACCCGTCGAGGCGCCACAGGGTGAAGCCGTCGTCGCCGGCGCACCCAGCGAGCATGGCGTCGCCCAGGATCACGCCGGTGTCGTGGCAGTCCCGATCGGTCAGCTCGGTCCGGATGAAGAACGCTCCGGCCGGGTTGGCCAGCGGTACCTCGACGATGTCGATGCCCAGGCACGGCCCAGAGGAGCTGTTGTAGACGAGCAGCCGGCCGTTGTCGACGTCGGGTACGCCGGTGGCGGTGTGGGAGCCGCACGGCAACGCGACCGCAGCCACCAGC
>JBFINV010000147.1:0-6187 GCA_041611015.1 Acidimicrobiales bacterium
CCAAGCCGACCACCACATCCCCCACAGCCGCAACGGACCCACCAACATCGACAACTGCGACCCCCTCTGCGGCCCCCACAACCACAAGAAACGAGACCAACTGCCCCCGTGACCGTGGGGCGAGTCGCAATCAGGCGAAGGTGCCCAGCCGGTCGTCGAGGGCGGTGCGGTAGCGCTCGACGTTGGCGAGCTTGATGTCCTCGTAGCCCCGCACCATGTCGGGCAGAGCGGCGATGGCCACCGCAGCGTCGAGGTTGTCCGCCGTGAGGCGGCGCAGGACCTTGCGCAACGCCGACCGGTACTGCTTCGGCAGCCGGCGCTCGATCCGGCGCACCTTGGCCCAGCCGAACGGGTCCAGCGGGGTCCCCCGCAGGCGCTTGCCGCGCGCCAGCAACCGGATCGCCGGCGCGGCCCGGGTGCTGACGCTGATCTTTTGGTCGAGGCCCATCGCCCGCAACATCGGCGGGTGCAGCTTCCAGGCCACCTTGGCCCCGGGCTTGCTCACGGCCTCGACCGCGGCCAGGCCGTCGGGGTCGAGCATGAGCCGGGCCACCTCGTACTCGTCCTTGTAGGCCATCAGCTTGAATAGGTTCTCGGCCACGGTCCGGGTCAGGGTCTCACTCGACGGATCGACGGCTCGCTCGGCGGCGGCGACCTCCTCCACGGTGTCGAGCCAGTCGGCCGCAGTGGAGGTGGACCCCCACTGCTCCAGCTCGGACGCATAGCGAGCCAGGTCGGCGGCCAGCTCGGGGCTGGTGGCCAGAGCCTCGATCCGCGACCGCGACGCTGGCGCCGGCTGCCACGGAGTCGCGGCCGCCTGCTCGTCCGGCAGCTGCTCGAACGCATCGGGGCGTGCGATCTGGGCCCGCCCCCATCGGAAGGCGGCCATGTTGGCCTCGACGGCCACGCCGTTGAGGTTGATGGCCGCCTCGATGCTGCCGGGATCGATCGGCAGGCAACCTGCCTGGACCGCCATCCCGACCACGAACATGTTGGCGGTGGTGGTAGAGCCGAACAGGCGACGGGTCACCGCAGCGGCGTCGGCCCAGTGCTGGTGCTCGGCCCAGGTCAGGCCGGCGATGCGGGACGCGAGGTCCTCGGCGCCGGGCATGGTGATGTCGAGGTGGGTGATCATGTCGCCGGTGGGCGTCGAGGTGGTGGAGCCCACCACCGTGGTCCGTTCGGGGTCGGCGGTCAGCAGGCCCTTGTCCGAGGCCGCGGTCAGCTGGTCGAACGCCAGCAGCAGGTCGGCCTGGGCCTCGCCCAGCCGGTTGGTGGCGGTGGGGGCCGAGCGCGACAGACGCACGTCGCTGACCACCGGACCGGCCTTCTGGGACAGCCCGATCTGGTCGAGACCGCGGACGTGGTAGCCGTCGAGCATGGCTGCGGTCCCCAGCACCTGGGCCACGGTCACCACGCCGGTGCCGCCGATGCCGGTGATGCGCATGGCGTACTCGTCAGCAGGCACCACCAGGGTGGGCTCGGGGAGATCCTCGGGCGGCGCGGGCACCGCGGCCCGGCGCTCGGCCTTGGGTGCCTGGGCCGGAGAGGGCGGGGCCGCCTTCTTGCCGAAGAGCTTGTCGAACAGGCGCCGCGTCCGGCCCGGCTCTTCGTAGGTGACGGTCATGAACGAGGGGCAGTCGCCCTCGAGGCAGGAGTAGTCGAGGTTGCAGGTGGTCTGGTCGATGGTGGTCTTGCGTCCGAAGGGGGTGTCGATCGGCTGCACCGACAGGCAGTTGCTCACCTGGCCACAGTGCCCGCAGCCCTCGCAGATCCGGTGGTTGATGACCACCCGCTGGTTGGGGGTCTCGACCAGGCCCCGCTTGCGGGCCCGGCGAGCCTCGGCGGCACAGCCCTGGTCGTGGATGAGAACGGTGACCCCCTCGACCTTCGCCAGGACCTCCTGGGCCTCCAGCAGCCGGGACCGGTCCCACACATCGACGCCCTTGGGCAGCTCGACGCTGCGGTATCGGGCCACGTCATCTGTCGTGACGAGCACCCGGGAAACGCCCATGGTCTGGAGGAGCCGTATCACGTCGGGCACCTCGAGCTGACCCTGGGGGTCCTGGCCGCCGGTCATCGCCACCGTGCCGTTCCACAGCAGCTTGTAGGTGATGTTGACCCCGGCGGCGATGGCTGCCTGGATGGCGAGCTGGCCGGAGTGGAAGAAGGTGCCGTCGCCGAGGTTCTGGATGAAGTGCTCCCGCTCCACGAAGTCGGCCATGCCCACCCAGGGCAGGCCTTCACCGCCCATGGCGCTGACACAGGCGATGTCACCGACACGATCCTCGTCCATCAACAGAGCCATGGTGTGGCAGCCGATGCCGGCGCCGATGAGGGCCCCCTCCGGGGCCTGGGTGCTGCGGTTGTGCGGGCAACCCGAGCAGTAGAACGGGGCTCGCTCCACGCGCAGCGGCAGCAGCACCTTCTCGCGGGGCGCTGGCGACGGCGCCAGCCGGGCGGGGTCGATGCGGCGCTCGAGGCGCTTGCGCAACCGGGGGAGGATCTTGTCCGCATCGAGGGCGCCGTAGCCGGGCAACAGCACCTGGTCGTGGTGGTCCAGCTTTCCCACCACCAGCGGCCGGTCCTGGCGGGGGTAGAGAGCGTCCTTGATGAGCGACTCGATGTTCGGCTGCTTCTCCTCGATCACGAAGACCTCCTTGAGGCCGTCGGCGAAGTCGAGGATGGTGCGAGCGTTGAAGGGCAGCGGCATGCCCATCTTCAACAGCCGGATACCCAGTGCCGCGATCTGGTCGTCGGTGCGCAGCCCCAGCCGCGCCAAGGCCTCACGGACCTCGCGGTAGGTGATGCCGGAGGCCACCAGGCCGATCCAGGCATCGGGCGGGTTCACGGCCACGTGGTTGAGGGCGTTGACCGAGGCGTACTCGCGAGCCAGCTCGTAGCGGACCTCGACGATCTCCTGCTCGAGCTCGACGGTGTGGGGGGTGAGCAGGCGCCCGTCGGGGCGATGGCGGTACCGCTGGCCGTCGATGAGGGGGATGATGGGCTGCACCCGGTCGGGATCGAGGGCCACGGTGGCGGTGGCGTCGGCCACGTCGGCCACGATCTTGAGCGCCGACCAGAGGCCGGTGGTGCGCGACAGGGCGATGGCGTGCCGGCCGAGGTCGAGGGCCTCGGCGGGGTCACCCGGGTACAGCAGCGGCATGTGCATCGACGACAACAGCCCTGCCGACGACGAGGGCACGGTGGAGCTCTTGGCTGCGGGATCATCACCGACCAGGGCCACCGCGCCGCCACGCGTGGAGGTTCCGGCGAACACGGCATGGCGGAGCGCGTCGGCAGCCCGGTCGACGCCGGGGGCCTTCCCGTACCAGATGCCGACCACGCCTTCGTACTTGCAGTCGGGCTGGAGCACTGCGAGCTGTGACCCCATCACGGCCGCGGCGGCCAGCTCCTCGTTGACACCAGGCCGACAGATCACCGGCAGGTCCGGAGCCAGCCTGGCCGCGGCGTCGACGGCGCCGTCGTAGCCACCGAGGGGCGAGCCCGGATAGCCCGAGACGAAGGCCGCGGTGCGCCAGCCGGCCCGTCGGTCGGCCCGCAGCTGCTCGAGGGGGAGCCGGGCCAGGGCCTGGATGCCGGTGAGGAAGACGGTGCCCTCGTCGACGAGGTAGCGGTCGGTCAGGTGGTAGGGCTCGGTGACGGTCATCTGGGCCTCGAAGGTGCCTCCGCTGGCTGGTTGGACTCTCCAAGTATCGCAGGATCAAGTATCTCAAGCGTGCGTGCATCCTGCTAGGGATCCGAACGATCTTCGCCGTTCTGACACAGAACCGAATAGAATTCGATCTGCCTCGGCGCACATGGGGGTGCCTCGAATGAACGACACCGACGCCAAGCTCCTCGCCGAGCTCATGGCCAACGCGCGGACCACGAACCGATCCCTGTCCGATGTGGTCGGGTTGGCCCCGTCCACCACGCTCCAGCGAGTGCGGGACCTCGAGGAGCGGGGTGTGATCGGCGGGTACCACGCCGAGGTGGACCTGGCCGCCCTGGGGCGTGCGGTGGAGGCCATGGTCTTCGTGCGCCTGCGGCCCAAGACCGACGAGACCGTGGAGACCTTCCTCGAGCAGGTGTGGGCCATGCCCGAGGTGATCGCGGTGCACCTCATCAGCGGGGTCGAGGACGCCCTGGTGCACGTGGCCGTCACCGACACCGACTCGCTGCGCCGAGCCGTGCTGCAGCGAATCTCGAACCTGCCCGCGGTGGTCGACGAGCGCACCGCGCTGATCTTCGAGCACCGGCGCAAGCACGTGGTGACCCCGCTCGAGGACTGACCCCACCCGACCGGGCTCAGCGGGTGAAGGCGGCGACGACCTCCCCGAAGGACTCCACCGCCCCGGGGTGGCCCACGTCGGCGAGGCTCACGATGGCGTGCTGGACGCCGGCGTCGGCGAGCTCTCGGTACCGGCCGATGTGATCCTCGGGGGTGCCGGCGCTGGTCTGGCGGGAGAAGTCCTCGGGCGAGACCCGGTCGCCCCGTAGCTCGTCCACCCGCGCCGACAGGGCCCGCCGGTCGGCAGCACACAGCGCGGAGGAGAGATGGGTGATCTCGATGTCGGCCGGGTCCCTGCCAGCGGCGGCGCAGCGCTCGGCCAGGACGGCCCGCTTGCGGCGCACCGTGGCCGGGTCACCGAAGAGGTTGCAGGCGTCGGCGTGGCGGGCCACCAGGGCCAGGGTCCGCTGCTCCCCTGACCCACCGATCATCAGCGGGATGTGCTCCTGGATCGGCCGTGGGTAGCAGATGGCCTCGGGGGTGCTGAACCGCCGGCCGTCGAACGCGGGCGCGCCGGGTCCCCAGTAGAGCGGCAGCACCTCGGCGGCATCGGCCAGCAGCTCGTAGCGCTCCGCCAGGGGCGGGAACGGGTAGCCGTACGCCAGGTGCTCCCTTTCGAACCAGGCGGCGCCGAGCCCGCAGCGAGCCCGGCCCCCGGAGAGCACGTCGAGGGTGGCCACGATCTTCGCCAGGTGGCCGACGTTCCGGTAGGTGATCCCGGTGACCAGGGTGCCGAGGCCGATGGTCGAGGTTCGAGCTGCGAGGTAGCCCAGGGTGGTGTAGCTCTCCAGCATCGGCTCCCACTCCCGCCCCACCTGCGGGATCTGCACGAAGTGGTCCATGACCCAGAGCGTGGTGAACCCGGCGGCCTCGGCTTCGGTGGCGATCTCCCCCAACCGGCGGCTGATGGGTTCGTTGTCGCCCGGCCAGTCGAAGCGGGCCACCTGCAACCCGAACGACAGCGCCACCGGGTCGGCCGCCTGGCGCTCGGTCCCGGCTGCTGCATCGGCGAAGAGATCCGGCACCACCGCGACGTCCTCGCCGGCATCGGGATCCAGGTCGTGGACCGCGTCGAAGCCCTCACCCAGCTGCTCTCGGACCTCGGACCACCGCTCGAGCTGGGCGCTGAGCACCTTGGCGGGCACCGGCCGGGGCCGGGCCCGGTTGCGGCTGCGGCAGGTCTTGGCGTCGGTGTCGAAGCGGATCAGGTGGCTCGGGCGCCGGTGCCGTCGGGCCACCTCCAGCCACCGGTCGTGGCGTTCGCCGTCCATGCCCAGGGTGTCGACGACGGTGAGCAGGCCCCGAGCCAGCCGCCGCTCGACCACCAGGTCGAGCACGTCGAAGGCGTCGCCGCCGGCGCGCTGGTCGTGCTCGTGCTCGCCCACCACCGCCCGCAGGTCGTCCGACGCCACCACCTGGTTCGTGCGGAACCAGCGCTTGGCCCACGCCGACTTGCCCGAACCGGACGGCCCGGCCAGCACCACGAGCGCCCGCGACGGGATGCGGACGGTCACGCCAGGAAGGCGATCAGATGTCCCCGCCCTCGCTGGGCGAGGCGATCGCACGCCACTGCCCAACCGTAGCCCGGACGCGCCGAGCCGGCGCCGGTGGTGGCCGGCGCCGGCTCGTCAGTCAGTGCTGTGCCGGGCGAGCCCGGCAAGTGGTCAGTTGATGACCTGGGTCTGGGTCTGGGGGTTGTTCAGCCCGATCTTCACGGCCTTGGCGCGGGCCCGATCGCTGAGCTTGTAGATGTCGAGACCCCGGCCGCTGCCGCTGGTGACGATCACCCCGTCGTGCCAGTACGAGGACCAGGTGTTGGCTCCGCTGGGCTTGTAGTAGCCCACCTCGGCGTCGGCCTCGCTGGCGCCAGCGATGAGGGCGTTGTCGTCGACG
>JBFINV010000148.1:0-6138 GCA_041611015.1 Acidimicrobiales bacterium
ACCGGGCCTCCCACCTGGCTCCGTGGATTGAGTAAGTAGCCGCTGCGCCAGGTCTGGCGCAGGCGGCGGCTCATCGCCCGGATCGTCCGCGGCAAGGCCTGCCGAGAAGAGGACGGCGCCAGCGACCAGCACCGTCAGGCCGACCGCCAGCCGCATCGCTCGCCGGGTCGTGAAGGATCGGAGCCAGGCGCGTGCTGCCATGATCCAGATTCGAGCACGGTCACAGCTCGTTCGAGTCGCAGTCTGGTGTCAGACGCGTTCCGAACGGGTAGGCGCCGCCGAGACCCGCAGCCGGAATCTGTGAGAACAAATGCGTGCGCATTTGTTCTCACAGATTCGGAATCGGCCGCTGCACTACCTTCGGGGCCCCGATGACTCGCACCGACCCCGAGCAGGCGGGCGGCATCTGGTCTGGCCCCTACCTGCCGGTCACCATCGCCAACCTCACCATCGTCGCCATCGCCGCCTTCGACGGGCTGGCGGTCATCGCTGCGTTGCCATCCATTGCCGAGGACCTCGGCGACGTGGCCCTGCTTCCCTGGGTGGCCACCGCCTACCTGGGGGCCAGCTCCATCGCGGTGATCGTGGCCGGCCCGGTGATCGACGCCGTCGGGGTCCGGCGCACCTTCCGCGTCACCGGGCTGTGGTTCCTCCTCACCAGCCTGGCGGTGGCCCTGGCACCGACCCTGGAGATCCTGCTGCTGGCCCGGGTGGCCCAGGGCCTGGGCGGGGGCCTGGTGATCGCGGTGGCCATCGCCGCGGTGGGCCTGGCCTACCCTCACCGGCTCCGGCCCCGGGCGTTCGCGGCCAACTCGGCGGTGTGGGGCCTGATGGGTTTCGGCGGCCCGGCGCTGGCCGCCGGCATGCTGGCGCTCTCGGGGTGGCGGCTGATCTTCGTCGCCCAGCTGCCGTTGACTGCGCTTGCCCTCTTCTTCGGCTGGAACGCCCTGCCGAGCACCCGTCAGCGGCCCGAGCGGATCCGGGTCGACGTCACCGGCGTGGTCCTGCTGGCGCTGGTCACGGTGCTGTCGCTGGTGGGGCTGGCCCAGGTGGGGGTCCGGTGGTGGCTGACCGGGGCCTGCGCCGCGGCGGTGGCAGTGCTCGTCGCCGGGTACTGGCGCCACAGCGGCAGCCATGCCTCCCCGGTGCTCGAGCGCCAACACCTGCGGCGGGCTCCGCTGAACTGGGTTCACATGAGCTCGGGCCTGGTGCTCGCCGCCGGCCTCGCTGCCGACAACTACCTCCCGCTCTACGTGCAGGTCACCCGGGGCCGCTCGGAGGGGTTTGCTGCGTTCTCGGTGTTGTTCCTGACCGTGGGCTGGACCACGGCCTCGTTCGTCTACGCCCGAGCCCTGACCTCTTGGACCGAGGCCCGGGTGGTGCAGCTCGGGGCCCAGATACTGCTGCCGGCGCTCGCGGCGACCGGGGTCACGATCGGGCTCGGCATGCCCCTGTGGGTCATCTTCGGCGCGTTCTTCGCAGTCGGCATCGCCATCGGCTTCGTGTCCACGGCGGGGCTCACCCTCATCCAGCGGGCCAGCGCCGACACCGAGATGGGGCGGGTGAACGCGGCCCACCAGTTCCTGCGCACCCTGGCCATCACCTACGGCGTGGCCCTCGGCGGCGCGGTGCTGCTGTTGGTGGTGGATCGCCGTGTCGGCGACGTGGAGGTGGTCCGCAGCGTGTTGGCCGGCGAGGACGTAGCGATCGGCCCCGCCATCCGTGACGCCGTCGCTGTGGGCCTGGTGTGGGTGGTCGCGGTCTCGATGGTCCTGGGCGCAGGCTGCCTGCTGGCGGCCACCATCCTGCGTCGGCGGGACCAGCCGGTGGAGGTGGAAGCCAGCAGCGGGTAGCGGACCGACGATCGATAGGCTGCGAACGCGTCCACGACGCGACTTCCCCGGGCATCGGAAGCACGGAGGAGAGTCGCAATGGGCCGTTCGAGAGCACACCTGGCCGATCTGATCGTGGTCCTGGCGCTGGTCGCCGGAGCCATCGGCCTGGCAACCGCATCACCAGCGTCGGCGCACACCGGTGGGGGAGCCGCCACCGGCGGTACCCAGTGGCATCCGTGGACCAGCGACGCGTGCAGCTGGGTGCCGGACCGGATACCGAGAGTCTTCGACTTCAGCCACGCTTGCCAGCACC
The DNA here is from genome assembly GCA_041611015.1 of Acidimicrobiales bacterium. Taxonomy (GTDB): domain Bacteria; phylum Actinomycetota; class Acidimicrobiia; order Acidimicrobiales; family UBA8592; genus JBFINV01. Next base: position 2,149 of record JBFINV010000148.1, read on the forward strand.
ACGACGGCTGCTATCGGGGGCACTGGGCGAGCAGGGCGACATGTGACCGTCGCTTCCTCGACGACATGCGAGCCTCGTGTCGCACGTCGACGACGCGCTGGTGGAACCGGCCCAGCTGTCACGGGTGGGCGTGGACCTACTTCGCAGGCGTCCGAATGGTGGGCGCCACCCCCTGGCGCTACTACACCCACCTGATCCCGCTCCGGTGAGGGCGAGCAAACCGCCGCCGGGCCCGACGTCGCTGGCGGGTCGTCCCGACCCCGAGTAGCATCGGCGCAGCCGCTGGGCTCGCTTCCTCGCGTTCATGGCCGGACGAGGCGACGGCGTCCGGCGGCTCACGGGGGAGTTGGTGGGCTCGGAGCCCCCCTTGGAGCGATATGCGCGTGTCGGCCTGGGTCGTTGTCTGCAGCCTGGTTGCGACAGCATGCGGCGGTACGCCCGTCGATACAGCGACGCTCGCCAACACAGCGACGCCCGCCAGTTCAGCCGAGCCCCCGAGGACGACGGGCGATGACCCGACACCCCCGACACCTGGTGCTTCGTCGACCCCGGCGGAGCCCGCGGTCCGGCACACTGCCAGCATCCCCTACGCCGACGCCGAGATCGGCGGAGTCGAACGGGTCATGGTGCTGGATGTCCATGCCCCAGCGGAACCTGGCGCTTGGCCTGTGGTCGTGCTGGTCCACGGCTACGGCGGCACACGTGCCGACCTCACCCCGCTGGCTGCTGCGCTCGCCACGGCGGGGGCCGTCGTGTTCAACGCAGACGCCGTGATGTTCGAACCCTTCAGCGACGCCATCGGACAGATCGCCTGTGCAGTCCGCTTCGCGCGAGCCAAGGCTGCCGGCCACGGAGGCGATGCGACCACGATCGTGTTGGTTGGCTATTCGAGCGGAGCTCATACGGGATCGGTCGTGGCGCTCGCGGGGGACGTCTTCGATGGCGGGTGCCGGGTCGAGGAGGGCTCACCCGTGCCCGACGTCTTCGTTGGATACGAAGGCCCCTACGACGTTGCGCAGCGCTCGTACGGCGGCCTCGACGTGACCCATCTCGAGACCGGAGATCCGGAGCTGTGGGCTGCCATCGACCCGTACACGCACGTCGGCGGTCAGACCGACCCGGCGGTCGTCCTCATCCACGGCGTGGACGAGGACGTGGAATGGTACGACGTCGCACCGGAGGTGTCGACGACGTTCCACGAGACGCTGCTCGACGAGGGCTATGACGCCGAGATGGTCCTGCTCGACGGTGCTGACCACATCGACCTGTGGCGGAACGGGGCAACCGAGGCCGTGACCGCAGTCGTCGACGCCGTGCTGGCCTCGGCGTCCGCAAACGGCAGTTGACCTGCGCTCGTTGCTGTGGAGCGACGACGTCGAAGTGCGTGCCTTCGGCGGCGCGCCCTGGCGGTCCTCCAGCCCCCCGATCAGGCTCCGCTCACGGTCGTCAGGCCCAGGACCAGGTAGCCGTCGACCTCCCGCAGGCACGGTGAGGTCGGCCGGGGCGGCAGTGGCTTGTCGAGGTCACGCTCGCGGACCTCGCCGATCCACTGGCTGTGTTGGTACTCGTGGTTGACGATGGCGGTCAGCACCCCTTCGGCGACCAGCCGCATCTGGTCGGTCGCCCCGACGTCACCGGCTCGGATGTCCTCCACCCGCCGACGCACCCTCTCGGCCACCGCGGTCCGGTACGCGGCCAGACGCTCGGGCGAGGGCAGCTGGCCCCGGGCCGGCTCGGGGGTGGCCGAGTCCATCAGCCCGTCCAGCTCGGGGTCGGGGCTGGTCTCGGCGGCGATGAGGTTGCGGACCAGGAAGTGGGCCACCGCGGCCTGGTGGCCCAGGTGCCAGCCGATGGCGCTGGCGTTCTCGTGGGGTCGCCAGGCCACCTCCTCGGGGGTGAGGTCGCGCCACAGCGCGTCGGTGTGGGCCAGGGCCCGGTCGTACTCGGCGAGCAGGCTCGCCAGGCGGTCGTCCATGTGCGAGAGCGTAGGGGCCCGCCGGACCGGCGGGTCGCTGGCGGGCCCGGAGCGCTCTACGCGCCGCGAGCGGCCTGCGGTAGATTCTGCGCGTGCCGAGCGTCCTGGCCTACCACCGGCCCGCCAGCCTCGAGGAGGCCGCCAGCCTGCTGGCCGAGCCGCGCCGGGTGGTCCTGGGCGGGGGCACTGTCGCTGTTCCCGAGGCCCGCCAGCCCGACGAGCACGGCGTCGAGGTGGTCGACCTCCAGGGGTTGGGCCTCGACCGGATCGAGCCAGAGGGCGATGGCCTGCGCATCGGGGCCATGGTTCGACTGGGTGAGCTACAGCGCAACGACCAGGCGCCCGAGCTCCTGCGGGACCTGGCCCGGCGAGAGCTGCCGTCGGCGCTGCGCAACCAGGCCAGCATCGGCGGCACCGTGGCCCTGGCCGAGTCCAGCAGCGTGCTGCTGGCCGGTCTGCTGGTCCACGACGCGGAGGTGTCGCTCCACCCCGACGAGACCGTGGCGCTGGCCTCCCTCCAGCGACCGTTGCAGCACCGCATCGTCACCGGCGTGTCCATCGCCACCGGCGGGCGAGGAGCGATCGTGGCCACCGGCCGCACCCCCGCCGACGAGCCCATCGTCGCCGCGGTCGCCCGGGCCACCGACGGCGAGGTCCGGCTGGCGCTGACGGGGGTGGCACCGGCGCCGGTGCTGGTCGACCCTGACGACCCCACCGGCGGGCTCACACCACCGGCGGACTTCCGGGGCTCGGCCGAGTACCGCCTCCACCTGGCGGCCACCCTGTCGGCCCGGGCGCTGGCCCAGGTGTCGTCGTGAAGGTCGAGCTCACCCTCAACGAGGGACCGGTCACCGTCGAGTGCCAGCCCCACGACACCCTGCTCTCGGTGCTTCGCGGACTCGGCATGGTGAGCGTGCGCTATGGATCCGACACCGGCGAGACCGGGGCCTCGGCGGTGCTGATCGACGGCCGCCTCGTCAACACCGACTGCATGCTGGCGGCCCAGGCCGACGGCCACGAGATCGTGACCGTGGAGCACTTCAACGAGCCCGAGCTGCACCCCATCCAGGCTGCGTTCATGGCCACCGGCGCCATGCAGTCGGGCTACTCCACCCCGGCCACCATCCTGGGCACATGGGCCCTGCTCCAGGACGACCCCGACCCGTCGGAGGAGGCCATCCGAGACATGCTCTCGGGCATCCTCGACCGGGAGACCGCCTACGTGAAGCCGGTCGAGGCCGTCAAGCGAGCCGCAGCGCTGCTGCGGGGGGAGGAGACCGAGCCCTTCGGGCCGCTGGTCCTGCCGCCGATGACCGATGGCCGCAACCCGGTGGAGGTCGACCCCGACGACCCACCCCCGGCGGCCTCGCCGGCGGTGCCCCGGCTGGTGCCCAGCCGCGACGTGCCGGAGATGGCGGTGGTGGGCAAGCCCGAGGTGAAGGTGGACGCCATCCGCCTGGTCAAGGGCAACCCCGCGTTCACCGACGACTTCTCCGAGCGGGGCCAGCTCGTGGCCAAGGTGCTGCGCAGCCCCCACGCCCACGCCCGCATCGTCGACATCGACGACCGGGCCGCCCGGGCGCTGCCCGGCGTGCACGCGGTCCTCCACTACAAGAACACGCCGCGGATCAAGTACGCCTCGGGGGGCCAGAGCTGGCCCAACCCCCATCCACACGACCAGGTCAGCTTCGACACCAAGGTGCGCCACGTGGGCGATCGGGTGGCCGCAGTTGCGGCCGAGACCGCCGAGATCGCCGAGGAGGCCCTGCGCCTGATCGACGTGAGCTACGAGGTGCTCCCCGCGGTCTACGACGAGCTGGAGGCCATGGAGCCGGGGGCCCCGGTCATCCACGACGAGGACGACACCACCGACATCCACGATCGGGAGCGCAACATCGTCCACCACATCGAAGCCGAGCGGGGCGACGTGGCTGCGGCGCTGCCGGGCGCCGACCACGTGTTCGAGCAGACGTTCCGGGTCCACCAGGTGCAGCAGGTCCCCATCGAGAACCACA